>CALPQG020000138.1 GCA_943325655.2 Bifidobacterium breve
AGAGTACAGAGTACAGGGTACAGGGTACAGAGTACAGAGTACAGAGTACATGGTACAGGGTACAGGGTATAGAGTACAGGGTACAGGGTACAGGGTACAGAGTACAGGGTACAGGGTACAGGGTAAGTTAAGTATTTAGAGTTTTCAGTTTAAAAGAGTAACTAAATGAAATATGTAACACTTGCCTTATTGATTTTTGTAGGTACTATTTCCCAAGCCCAAGTTGATTCTAGTGTTCATTCATGCAATGGGAAAAAAGTTTTAAAAGTAGCCATTGTTCCTGCAGTATTGTTAACGACTTCCATCATCAATTATGGCAACCATGGTTTTTACAGCAGTGTGGATGCCCGAAATGATGTTCAAAAAAACTTTCCAAACTTCCATACCAAGCTCGACAATTACATGCAATTTGCACCCATCGTGTTGGTGTATGGTTTAGATGCTTTAGGGATTAAAGCGCAACATGATTTGATCAACCGTACTTTGATTTTGGCCAAAGCTGAAATCTTGGGAAATGGCATTACCCAGATTTTGAAATACACTGTGAAGGAACAAAGACCAACCGGTACTGCAACAGAATCTTTTCCTTCAGGACATACCACACAGGCATTTATATCGGCCACGTTTATGCACCATGAATATGGGAAAAAAAGTGTTTGGTATAGTATTTTGGCATATTCCATGGCGACTTGTACTGGAGCAATGCGGATGATGAATGACAGACATTGGTTTTCGGATGTGCTTGCCGGAGCGGCCGTTGGGATATTTTCTACCGAAATGGTTTACCTGAAGCACCAGTACAAATGGGGTAAACAGTCTACCGTGCTGCTACCTACTTTTAACCAGCAAGGTGTTGGAATGGTATTGAATACTACTTTTTAAGAAGGCATTGAATTTACTTCTGATTTTTAAAAATAAAGCAACCACTCGTTGTTGAATATTTTTAACCGCTTCATGGAGCAATCCCGAGAAAATCGGGATAACGCATTTTTTAAAAAGTCGAGTGCAAGACAATTCAAGGATTACACATGATATGATTGCACTTTATACTTTATTTTTAATCATAAACAACTGTTATTGAAAATGTTAATGGTTTTTAAGCCGGCCCTAACTACATGACATGGAGCGAAAGGGAGCGATTTTGATTAAATGATGTTGTAATTTTTACTGAATTTTATATATTTCCCTGAAGTTTTAATGATACTTTAGCGGTTCAATAATGCTTAAGCATTTTATACTTCAACGATCTTTAAATTTGCCAAACATGTACGTTCCATTTGAACAATTGCCCAAAACTGCCAGGGTGTGGATTTACCAGGCTACAAGAGCATTAACCACAGAAGAATTGTTGCAGATCAATCAGGCACTCGTTCAGTTTTCAGGTTCTTGGGACAGTCACGGAGCGATATTGCAAAATTCATTTGAAGTATTGTACGACAGGTTCATCGTATTTGCGGTGGATGAATCGCACCACATTGCCAGTGGCTGTTCGATTGACAAATCAGTCAATTTAATGAAGTTACTTTCGGAGCAGCTACAGGTTGATTTGTTAGACAAAACCCAAATTGCTTATTTCACCAAAGAAAATACAATTGCTTCATTTGATTTTAAAAAAACAAAAGAATGCATTGCCAGCAAGACCATTGATATCCATACAGAAGTGTTCAATAATTTAGTGGATAATATAGCTGATTTTCAGGTGAAATGGAAAATTAATATTGAAAATACTTGGCTTGAAAAATATTTTAAATAAATTTTTCATTTACGATAAAATCCTAATTTTTATAAAAAATTCACTATATTGTCGACCTGTATTTAGTATAAACCCCAACATATAGTAAAAACATGCTTCAACGTTTCATTTATGCAGGTATAATTGCCACGGCTCTTTTTTTAGCCGGATGTGGTATGACTGCCCACAAAGCTTATACGATAGCACAACAAAAATTCAAACATGGAGAGTACGAACATGCCATTGAGTATTATAAAATGGCCATTGAAAAGGGAATTCGCAATCCTAAAGTAGATAAAGTACAGTTTAAAATTGGGGAATCTTACCGTTTATCAAACAGGATTCAGGAAGCAACTGAATTTTACCAAAAATCAATTGATGCCGGCGGGGAACAAGATTCTGCAAGTTATTATTACGCTGTAGGACTTGAATCTTTAGGGAAATACGGGGAAGCAGAAAATCAGTTTTTGAAATATTTTGAAACAGGAAGAAATCCTGAATTAGCCCGAAAGGCCAAAATAGAGTATGACAACCTCAAATTCATTGAACCTATTTTAAACAAACAAGCTGAATTTGAGCTCAAAAACATGGGTGGATTGAATACTTCTGGAGGCGATTGGTGTCCGTTTGTATTTAGAGATGACATTTATTTTTCTACTGCACGTGGTCAAAGTAAAGTACATACTGCTGATGGACAAGGTTTCAATGACTTGTATAGATTCAAATACGACGGCATTTCTGATTCTTCAGGTGTAGCACAACCGATTGGCTCAAAAATAAATTTTGACGATACGCATGATGCTTGCTCTTCATTGTCGAAAGATGGAAAAACAATTTATTTTGCCAGAAGTAATGATGGTTCGATAAAAGGACATAAAGATGTAGGTCTTTTTGTATCAAAATACAGAGATGGAGAATGGCAGGAAGCGACCAAACTTTCTTTTTGTGAAGATACCTCTTGGTACTCTACTCCTTGGCTAGCAGCTGACCAGCAAACGTTGTATTTTTCTTCCAACAGACCAGGTGGCCAGGGAGGATTGGATATCTGGTTTTGCAAACTAGAAAATAATGTTTGGGGAACAATTTACAATGCTGGTGATAAAATCAATACGCACGGTGATGAATATAGCCCTAGTTTTGCTCCAAGTGGCAAATTTTATTTTGCATCAAGTGGCCATGCCGGTTTGGGTAGCCTTGATTTGTTTGAAGTGGTAAAAAATGAAAGCGGTGTTGAAGTAGTGGAGAATATGGGTTTACCTTACAATTCTGTATCTGATGATTTCGGTATTTCTTGGGCGAGCGACACTTTAGGATACATGACTTCTGACAGAGAAGGTGGTAAAGGAGAAGATGACATTTATCAAATCAGACAAATTCCTAAATCTGCCAATTATACGCAAACGGTATTGGTGTATGGCATTAACCCAACCACCAACAGAGAACGTTTGTTGAAAAATGCTCATGTAGTAATTACAAGTGAAAAAGGCGATACCGTATATCGTGGTAAAACAGATGAAGAAGGTAAAATTGTTACCAAACTTAATCCTGCTACGAAATACGATGTGGAAGCAAGAAAACACAAACACTATAACCGCCATGAAAAGGCCGTTACACCTGATCCAACCCCAAGAGAAAAACTGAAAAAAGGCTTGAACGAATTGGTGTTTGAGCAACCAATCATTGTTAAACTGAATGAAATTACGCTGGAGCCGATTCGTTTGGAGCTGTATTATGACTACAACAAATGGGATATCAGACCTGATGCGGCCAAAGTATTAGACTCTTTGGTAACGCACATGAGAGAAAATCCTGAGATTGTAATCGAATTGAGTTCTCATACTGACTCAAGAGGTAAGGATGCTTACAACTTAAAACTTTCTCAAAACAGGGCAAAATCAGCGGTTGATTATGTAATCAATCATGGCATTGACCCTAAAATGATTTTAGCCAAAGGAGAAGGAGAAACCAGACCATTGATTACACCAGAAAAAGATGACAGAGATTACCAACTTAACCGTAGAACAGAGGTAAGGGTAGTGAAGATTCTGGATTTAGAGGAATAGGTTGTTGGTACAAGGTATTAGGTACAAAGTACAAGGTACCAAAAAAGGGTTGACGCAAATCAACCCTTTTTTTGGTTGGATTTTATGCTACTCAGTCCCTTAAATACCATTACGTTTATCAATGACAGGCTTTTATAATTAAAATAAAGTGCAAGAGTTGTATGATTGGTAAAATAAGTGCTAACGTTTGTTGATTCTCTAAATTGAGATAATTTGTGGTGATGAGGCTGTATGAGTCATCGAGGGAATGCGTGTTGTTATTGTGCCATTCAAAGTTAAACGTTATATAAAACATTCATTGCCTTATTTTATTGAGGACCTTATTGTTTCAAAAACGCTAAATTCAACGATTCAACAAAGAAAAAAACAAGCAAATAACGTTTACCTAAGCTAGGTTTTATGTATACAAGTTTACATAAATGCAATGTAACAAAACCATTTTTTTTGTTGTAGTATCCCAACACACACCCATGATGTACAGAATGAAGTATATGCGTATGAATATGAAGACTATCCTATTGATCCTAGGTTTGTTATCAGCCACTTTGAATGATAGTTGGGGGCAGACACAACCTAAAGTACTTATTCCTGCAACTCCCGGATATGATTTTTTTGATTCAACTTGTTTTATACCGAGTGGAACATTGATTTTACCTCAAGGTTTCGCAAATATTAATAGTGGGATAAATATTGCTATACCAACAAACAAATTTAGTTGGGCTTTATCAATAGCACATGCTTGGAATTATACACGTAATGTTTTAAACATGCCGACTAATTTTAACATGGATGTTTGGCTAGGAATTGTTGGTGATGAAACTCAATTAGGGTGTATACCAGGGGTAACATGGGCTCCGGGGAGAGGTTCTGCTAAGCAAGTTCAATGGTTAGAACAATATGCTGGCAGTGGTTGTTTTGCATTTGAAAATGGCACCCCAGATAGTTGGTTAAATGCGGGTAAAGAAATGCAATATGCCTACCCTACTCGTTTAATAGGTCCTGATCCACATTTTTACTTTAATTATACTTTTGAAAGAGCAGCTCTACTTTTAGGTTATGAGTTTGTTAAGGAAATGCAATGGTCAAGATATAAATATGGTGTTGATTTATATTCAATAGCCAAAAACGCTGCAGACCCATTAGCATTGAATAAAGTATTTGCTGCCATGCACAACAATGCAACTGCAAATTTTAATTCCATTCCTAATTATTTGTTTAACAGTAATGCTTTCTTACAAACAAATTCTTGTTGGCCTGACTTTGGTGGGTTGATGACCGCTGATTATGTTACTAAACATGGAAAAATTGTTTCTTCAATAAGAGGTTTAACTACTCACAGCAATTATCCTGCTGGCTCAATTAAATATGAAGATTTTGATGAAAATATCCCTTGGGATACTGTTCAAAATTATCTAAATACCATGCAACCATTTTACCATGAATACACTGCTACTCAATGGCTAACTGTTACCAATAAAGTTAAAGCTAAATTCATTCAAGTTTCAGGTTCTATTTCTACACCCATTAAATTCAAGCAATTAGGTCCTGTTATTGATGCATTGATATTACAACTTCCTAAAGAAGATCCATCAATAATTTCTTTAGGAACTTGGCCTCCTAACTGGGATGGAGAATTGAAAGGTTGGGGCTATATTGTACCAACTGGGAAAATTGGCTATACTCAAAAATCCTACTGTTTAGGAACAGCTTATACTCTAAAGTCAATTGTTGATGGAGGTGAATCTACCGACATTTCATTTAAGTGGTTTAAAAATGGCAGTAATACCCCATTTGCAACGACAAGAGATATCATTGAAACTCCAGCTATTGCAGGTAATTATACTTATACTTTACAAATGTGTAACAGTAAAGGTTGCCTTATTGCAGGTTGTGATGTTACCATTACAGTTACAGATTGTAACTCATGTGGAATGAGTGTTGTTGCTGTTCCAACAAAAACTCCTTGTCAAAATATGAAGGCGGGTTCTATTGCTTTAACAGTTGGTGGAGCAACGAATTACACCATTAATTATTCTGGAGCTTTAACAGGTTCATTAACTGGTTCAGGAACAACTGCAACAATTCCAAATTTACCTGATGGGTTATATAATATAGAAGTGGTAAAACAAGGATCTCCTAGTTGTAAAGCCGTTACAACAACATTTGTACAGTATACTACTGCTCAAAATGTAGTACTAGAAGCAAAACTTGTAAACATTACACCTAAGTGTCAGGCAAATCTACAAGCTGACATTACAGCTATACCTGCACCTTGTTTGTGGAGGATAAAATTTTGGCAAGGAAACAACTTTTTTTTTCCTGCAATTTTTGTGAATATAAAACCCGGTGGCAATAAACCTGGATCTTACCAAACAGATAAATTACCTCCTGGAGATCCATGGGCATATTATGGAGAAGTGGAATTCTATGCTTCTACTGGGGATAATATTGATCTCGATTTAACAATCATTTCAACACCAGGGGCTAATTTACTAACTCCAATGTATTTTGAAATATATGACCCTAATAATTTACTAGTTAAAAGTTATACTGCACCGGCACATTCTGTAACTGATAAAATTCCTAATTATCATGTTGGCACATATACGGTTACTTGTCCTCCTCCAACTAGTAGTCCTACATATACCTTTTCTTGGAGTCCTAGTATAAATGTTACTTCTACAACGGATATGCAAAGTAAAGGCAATACAAGTGTACCTCAATTATCAACAGATATATATACAGTCACTGCTACTAACAAAACAAATTCACAGTGTCAACTAACTGATACTGTAGTTGTTTTAAAAGATTCTTTATGTAGTCCCTCCTGCATACCCCCAGCCACACCGCCTTTGTTTAAGTCGGCTTCTTATGCCGTTTGTGCCCCGGCAACAAGTATGGGGGTGATGGTAACTTTGCCTGCGGGTGTTTATTACCAATTGTTTGATGCTACTACCAATGCGGCCATCGGCACATCGGCTTTGTCTACTACGGCAGGCGATTATACGATTGCCAATGTTCCAGCGGGTACCTATAAAATACGCATTGCCACTACAGCGGCTTACCTCACTACCGCTACTTGCTTTACGCCAAGTGTGGCCAGTGCAACA
>CALPQG020000139.1 GCA_943325655.2 Bifidobacterium breve
AATTCGGAAGCATAAAATACGGCTTCTTGAGACGATTTTTTTACAGTTCCATTGTCGGTTTCTACAAAAACGATTATTAACATAATATTTTTAGTTATGAATTATTAGTGTTGAGTTTTGAGTATTTATTGTGGTAATCTTGAACTAGAGTTTTTTACTTAAAACTCATAATTCAAAACTCATCACTATTAAATGACTTTCGCTTCATTTTTAAGCAAGTTTACCAATTCTTCTACATTAGCAGCATCCACTAATTTTACGCCTGATTTAGCAGCAGGGAGCTCAAAACCTTGAAGAATAACCAAATCATCTGCAGCGACAGGCGCTATTACCGCTAAAGGTTTTGTTCTTGACGACATAATTCCTCTCATATTAGGAATTTTCCATTCAGCAATTGGTTCCTGACAGCCAGCTACGAAGGGTAAATTTAATTCAAGCACCTCTTTACCACCTTCAATTTCCTTAGAAACAGTAGCTTTATTGCCATTTAATTCCAATTTCATTACCGGAGAAACACTTGGAATGGCTAATAATTCGCCCACAAATCCATGTACCAAACCTCCATTAAAATCAATTGATTCACGACCCATTAAAATTAAATCAAAGTTTTTATCTTTGGCATAATCGGCAATTTGTGTTGCTACAAAATACGCATCACTAGGATTTGCATCAATTCTTACCGCATCATCTGCACCTATGGCTAAAGCTTTTCTAAGGGTAGGTTCGGTATCTGCCTCCCCAACATTTAATACTGTAATTTGAACTGAGGCATCTGCTTCTTTAAACTCTACTGCTCTAGCCAAGGCATATTCATCATAAGGACCTATAATAAATTGAACTCCTGCTGCATTTAGTTTAGTATTGTTGTCAGTAAATGCTATTTTTGTTGTTGTGTCAGGTACATGACTGATGCAAACCAGAATCTTCATCACAATATATATTTTGAGGGTTAAATTTGTTTTGATGACAATATACGTGAATAATTGAAAAAGTTATAAAATGAGCCAATTAAGATTAGAACAATTATTAGAATTTTATAGAGAAGATCCTAATGATCCTTTTGTGATTTACGCCTTAGCCACTGAATATCTTGCCATTGACGAACAAAAAGCTTTGCAATATTATGAGGGATTGTTACAATGGCATGCCTACTATGTGGGTACGTATTATCATGCCGCAGCACTCTATGCAAAATTAGGTAGGAGAGAAGATGCAGAGAGAACTTATAAAAACGGATTAATTACTGCTCAAGAAATGAACGACACCAAAGCTTTTAGAGAGTTACAAGCCGCTTATCATGAGTTTTTAGGATTGGATGATTAAGTTTTCTGTTTTCAAGTTTACGGTTATCATGTTTTGTTTTAATCAATTTAATTCCAAAGTTGGTTCGTGAGGACACGAACCAATGCAGAGAAATGTATAAACTAAAAACCCTCAATTTGTAAGCTAATTTTAATAAAATACAAGTCCTAAACTTGTAAACCGTTAACTGAAAACTTGATAAGAACTAAGAACTGTTTGAAGTGATGATTTCAATTTCAGGACTATCAGTGAAGTAGTTTTTTAACATGATAACTTGACGAGCGAAAACTTGTAAACTACAAAGAATTGATGTATCTTGGAAGCTCTTTGATAGATGTTAGAATGAGTAAAATTCAATTGGTGATCGTTGGTATTCTATTGGTATTTGGCACAGGGTGTCATTTATTAGTAAGGCGATGCAAAATCAAATCTTGCCAGATCAGAACTATTCATATTCATAGAGGAGTTGAATTTAGAGGAAGCCCCTGGTACAAAAACCAAAACCCCAAAACAGGTGAAGGTTTCCCCAAAATTATTAATGACAAATAATACACCTAAGAATTACTGAGAATCAATTTATTAAATATTGAATTCTTAAAAATTATAAACAAAAAGAATACAAATTATTATGTCTGAAGAAGTTAAAGATACAAACAGTGGGAACATTATTCCCATCAATCTTGAAGATGAAATGCGCTCTGCCTATATAGATTATTCTATGTCTGTTATCGTTTCAAGAGCCTTGCCTGATGTGCGTGATGGTTTAAAGCCTGTACACAGAAGAGTACTTTATGGTATGCAAGATTTAGGTGTATCTTACAACAAAGCCTATAAAAAATCTGCCAGAATTGTTGGGGAGGTTTTGGGTAAGTACCATCCTCATGGGGATACTTCAGTATATGACGCCATGGTACGTATGGCCCAACCTTGGTCATTGCGCTATCCATTGGTTGATGGACAAGGTAACTTTGGCTCTATCGATGGTGACTCTCCAGCGGCCATGCGTTATACAGAAGCGCGTTTAAAAAGAATTGCTGACGAGATGTTGGGCGATATCAACAAAAATACCGTTGATTTTCAATCTAACTTTGATGATTCTTTACAAGAACCAACCGTATTGCCTGCAAAAATTCCTAATCTTTTGGTAAATGGTACTACCGGTATTGCAGTAGGGATGGCGACCAATATGGCACCTCACAACTTAACGGAAGTAATCAATGGGGTTGTTGCCTATATCGACAATAATGAAATTACGATTACCGAATTGATGGAACACATCAAAGGTCCTGATTTCCCAACTGCAGGTACCATTTATGGTATGCAAGGGGTGAAAGCGGCCTTTGAAACAGGTAGAGGTAGGGTCGTGGTGAGAGCTAACGCCACTTTTGAAACCAGCAAAACAGGCAGAGAGCAAATCGTTATTCATGACATTCCTTATATGGTCAATAAGGCAAACATGATTGAAAAAACGGCTGCATTGGTGAATGAGAAAAAAATCGAAGGCATTGCGGAAATCAGAGATGAATCAGACAGAGATGGTTTGCGAATCGTGTATGATTTAAAACGTGATGCTGTCCCTAACGTCGTTTTAAATAACCTTTATAAATATACCCAACTTCAAAATTCATTTAGTGTAAACAATATTGCTTTGGTTCATGGTAGACCAATGATGTTGAACCTAAAAGATTTGATTAAATATTTTGTAGAACACCGTCATGAAGTCATTGTAAGACGTACCAAATACGATTTGGAAGAAGCGCAAAAACGTGCACATATCTTACAAGGCTATTTGATTGCTTTGGATAACCTTGATGCGGTAATCAAGTTAATCCGTGATTCTAAAGATCCTGAAGAAGCTAAGATTGGTTTAGTTACAAATTTTGAATTGTCCGAAATTCAAGCCAAAGCTATTTTGGAAATGCGTTTACAACGTCTTACAGGCATGGAGCGTGATAAGATTGTGAAGGAATACGAAGAAATCATGAAGTTAATTGATTACTTAAATGAAATCTTAAATAGCTTCGAACTTCGTATGAAAATCATTACTGATGAGCTGATTGAAGTAAGAGACCGTTATGGTGATGAGCGTCGTACGCAAATCGTTTTCTCTGCGGAAGAATTTAGTATGGAAGACATGATTGCCGATGAAGACATGGTTATTACGATTTCAAAAGAAGGCTATATTAAAAGGACTTCTTTGGTAGAATACAAAACCCAAAATAGAGGAGGACGTGGTTCAAGAGGTGTAAGCATGAAAAATGATGACTATACCGAACAACTTTTTGTAGCCAATACACACTCTTATTTATTGATTTTCACCGAAAAAGGTAAAGTATTCTGGGTGAAAGTATATGAAATCCCAGAAGGTGGCAAAACATCTAAAGGAAGAAATTTACAAAACGTAATCAATATTGACCAAGACGATAAGGCATTAGCGATTATCAATATCAATGACCTCACCAATCCTGATTATAACAACAACCATTATTTGGTAATGTGTACTGTAAAAGGTACCATTAAGAAAACATCTTTAGAAGCATTCTCCAGACCAAGATCTAATGGTATTACTGCTATTGGTATTCATGAAGGAGATCAATTGTTGGATGTTAAACTTTGTGGCCCTGGAGATGAAATTGTTATTGCATTAAAATCAGGACGTTCAATCAGGTTTATTGAATCTAATGTTCGTGCGATGGGTAGAACGGCCTCAGGTGTTCGCGGTATTCGATTAGCCAATGCTGAAGACAGGGTTGTAGGTATTGCTACATTAAGTAATCCAGAACAATCGTTGTTGGTGGTTTCTCAAAAAGGCTATGGTAAACGTACTTCTATTGAACATTATAGAATTACCAAACGTGGTGGAAAAGGCGTAAGGACATTGAATGTTACTGAAAAAACTGGCCAATTGATTGGTATTTTAGATGTAGAAGATACAGATGACTTGATGATTATCAATAAATCAGGGGTTATTATCCGTTTAGCAGTTTCTAAAATTCGTGAAATAGGCAGGGTTTCTCAAGGCGTTAGGTTGATAAAACTGGATGAATCAGATGAAATTTCATCTATCGCCAAAATTAAAAACATTGAAGATGAGGAAGATGCAGTGGAAGAAGACGCCGATGCTCTAAGTGCTATTCTGGTTGTAGGTGATGAAGCTGAAGAATTAGAACCTATTGCAGAAGAAGAGGAAGAAGAAGAAGAGGATGAAGAAGAATCTGAAGAGGAATCAGGAGAAGAAACCGATACTAAAGAATAATCTTTTTCTTAGTATTATTCAACATAATTAATTTATATTTAAAACCTGTATGTGATCCGTCATATACAGGTTTTTTTATTGCAAACAAATCAATTAAGTATATGAAATATAAACACTTATCAATAGTTTCCATATTGTTCATTACAATGACACAGGGTATCTTTGCTCAAAACTCAGCCATTGTAAATGCCATTTTTTACAAAAGGGATAGCAATTTTGTGAAGGCCAAAGAAGAAATTGACAACGCTTGTGTACATGAGAAAACGCTCAATAGCCCTAAAGGATGGTATATCAAAGGAGAGATTTATGAAAATATTGCACTTTCCACCAAACCCGAAATCACTGCTTTAGATACCAATGCAATAGTTACAGCCTACGAAGCCTATAACAAGTCTATAACTTTTGACAAACCAAATGGAGGTTATGCCAAACAAGCCAAGGATAGGCTTGCCAATGTTTGGGTTGTGTTCATAAATAAAGGAATTGGAAGTTATAAAAACAAAAAATATGACGATGCAATAAAGTATTATTCTTTGGCTGTAAACATTAAGCCTGAAGATACAACTGCTTATATTTATGGAAGTTATGCTACCGAGGCGAAACAAGACATTACAGCATGTAATACAATTTATGAACAATTGTTAAAGTTGAATTATAAAAGTGTACTTCTGTATTTTGGTTTAATAAGGTATGCCAAAGAAGTTGAAAAAGACTATGATAAGGCACTAATATTGACTTCAAAAGCCAAAGCAATTTATCCTCACGAGATTACATTTATTACTGAAGAATTTAATATCTATCTGGCTCAGGGAAAGAAAGATTTGGCCAAACAAAAACTGGAAGAAGCTATTCAAAAAGACCCTGATAACTCTTTGTTATACTTTAATTTAGGGGTGATTACAGAACAGCTGGGTCCTAAAGAAAAGGCCCCGGAATATTACCAAAAAGCAATAGATTTAAACCCTAAAAACACGGATGCCTTGTTCAATTTGGGGGCGTATTTTTACCATCAAGCTGCTGAAATTTATATACAGACCAATAAAATGAGTTTCAAAGAGTATACTGCAAATGGAAAAGCGCTTGAACAAAAGGCCAATGATTTATTTAAAATAGCATTGCCTAATTTCGAAAAAGTATATGCTATCAATGCCGATGCACAAACCAAGAAAATATTATTTGACATCTATAATAGACTTCAAATGAAAGAAAAATTGAATGAATTATTGAAGTAGAATTGTAAAGATATTAGAACAAATAGTGCATCCAAGCTCATGGGAGATGCTTTTTGACTCTTTTATTAAATTTGGGGCAATCTTATTTTGTTAAATGATTGATTTTAATCATATCAAGTACATCTAATTAATCATTTTACAGAAAAGATAAACAGGATAAATTTGGTTTAAATAAATGAAGCCATGAAAAATATCCTTGTGCCTACTAATTTTACTGAAATTTCTTCCAATGCTTTGGCTTATGCGAAAGAATTTGCGGATCGAACCAAGGCTACTATTTTTTTATACCATGCTTACCATATTCCTGTCTCCACTACTGATATATCGTATGGTGCTTTATTTGATGAATATCAATTGATTGAAAATGAAAATAGAGAAGCCTTATTGGGGGAAGTAGCGCGTATAAAAAAAACGTATCCTGAATTACAAATCGAGCCTATATTAAAAGAAGGCTTTTTTGTCGAAAGTATTTCTGAAGTAATTGAAGCACAAAAAATTGATTTTGTGGTAATGGGTACAGCAGGAGCAGAGGGGTTTGAAGAAATGTTTTTGGGTACAAATTCGGGTGCTATTTTAAGTAAAATTTCTTGTCCATTAATTATTATTCCACATGTTTATAGATTTAAACCAGTACAAAAAATAGTTTTTGCCTCGGATTATTTAAAAACAGATTTTGACGCAATAAATAAAGTAGTTGAAATTGCCCGGTTGTTCCAAGCTCAATTAATCATTATCCATGTTTCCAATCATGATGCTGAAAGTAGGGCTTTAGCACATCAAACTTTCCATTCATTTGTAGTTCAGGGCAATACAAAGATAAAGTATAACAATGTGAGTTATAGATTTATTGAAAATGAGAGTTTAACGGATGCTATCAATGAATTAGTGGAAGAAGAGGACATTGATATCATTGTGATGACCACCAAAAAGAGGAATTTTTTACAAAAAATATTTGATCCAAGCCTTACAAAAAAAATGGCATACCACACAGAAATACCGTTATTAACATTGGTTGATAAAGAGTAATTGCATGTTTAAAAGACGTGTACTTTTTATATTTTATAATTAAAAACAACATAAATAATGTTTCACTTAAATTTAATTTTTA
>CALPQG020000140.1 GCA_943325655.2 Bifidobacterium breve
AATACTTTAGGAATAGAAACTTATGTAGGTTCAAGTAAACGGGTTTTTCCTGTTAAAAGCATTAAACCTATCCATGTTTTAACGGCCATTATAGACCATTTAAAAGCAAAAAATGTAACGTTATTCCCCAACCATACCTGGAAAGGCTGGTCGGACAATCATGGGATTTTGGTGCAAAATAATACAGCCTTACTCGATGTAAAAGCTGATATCGTGGTATTTGCTTTGGGAGGAAATAGCTGGTCAATTACCGGTTCCGATGGGACATGGCGTAATTTATTTCAACAAAAAAACATAGCTGTACTTCCATTTCAGGCTTCCAACTGTGCCTATGAAATTGCCTGGAATGCTGCTGTCTTGAATCAAATAGAAGGAAAAGCCCTGAAGAATATTAGCATTACTTTAAAGGATAAAACGGTAAAAGGAGAAGTGGTGCTGACCAAATTTGGCATAGAAGGAAATGCCATTTATGCCTTGAGTCCGGAAATCAGGACTGAGTTGAAGCAAAATCAAACAGCCAAAGTCTTGGTTGATTTTAAACCCGACTTGACCTTAGAAAATATAGCGGAGAAATTACGGAAGCCTTATACTACTTCATGGACGGATCATCTGGTGAAACAATTGAATTTGACGAAACCACAATTGGTTTTGCTGAAAACATATACTTCCAAAGCTGATTTTACTCACATAGATTTCCTGGGTAGAATCATTAAAAACTTTCCATTGACATTGTTGTCTGCTGCACCTATAGATGAAGCGATTTCAACAGTCGGAGGCGTTTCCCTGAATGAAATTGATACCCATTTGCAATTGCGTAAAATGCCCCATCATTACGCCATAGGAGAAATGTTGGATTGGGATGCGCCCACAGGTGGCTATTTATTACAGGCCTGTTTTAGTATGGGTTTTTGTTTGGGAAAACACTTAAATGATTTGTAGTTTTTTGGTTTAAAATTGAATCAAAATCTATATTTTTACACATGGGTAAAAGATTAATTCGAATAAGTGCTGAAGATCTCGTAACAAAAACCGCTGCATTTGTTGGTAAACAAGGCGCTGTGGTACTTCGTGATGGCAGTGTTTTTACAGGAAATTTTCTGGAGTTTGATTCTAATATCCTTAGCCTTAAAGATTTTGGAGGCAAAGTACATGCCATCAATGCCGCAAAAATTACCGAACTAGTTCTTGATCAAATAGCTCCTTATTGATATGTTAAAGCAATTATCTATACAAAATTATGCCCTTATCCGCCAATTGGATATTCAACCGAGCAAAGGATTAAATATCATTACAGGAGAAACCGGGGCGGGTAAATCAATCATGTTGGGAGCAATTGGTTTGTTATTGGGGAACCGTGCCGATAGTAAAGTGTTGTTTGACGAAGACCAAAAATGTTTTGTGGAAGGCATTTTTGACATTACCGGATATGCGCTAAATGAGATTTTTGAAGAAGAAGACATTGATTTTGATACGACCTGTATCATTCGCAGAGAAATTACCCCAAATGGCAAATCAAGGGCCTTTATCAACGATACTCCAGCGCGCGTTGAAACTTTAAAACGTGTCATGGAAGTGTTGATGGATATTCATTCTCAACATGATACGCTTTTGCTTGGATCTAACCTTTACCAAACGCAATTGTTGGATGCTTATGCGGGCAATACAAGTCTTGTGGCTACTTTCAAAGAACAATTTAAAACTTGGAAAAAGGCAGAGAAGTTTTGGGTTGCATTGAAAGAAGGTGTGGCTTTAGCCCAAAAGGAGCTTGATTATAATTTTTATTTGTTAAAAGAACTGGAAGAAGTCAAGCTGCAATCGGGTGAACAGGAGACGTTGGAAGAAGAGCTGCGCTTGCTTGAAAATGCTGAAGAAATAAAAACCAAACTCAATTATTCGATTGATTTACTGAACAATTCGGAGCATGCGGTGAATTCAAATTTGAAAGCTGCCGTGGTGTATTTAGACCAATTGACCAAATTTTCAACGCAATACGCGACTTTAAAAGACCGCGCCAACAGTGCCTTTTTAGAGTTAAAAGATATTGTTGCAGAATTGGAAGATTTGGAAGGAGCCATAGAAGTTTCTCCTGAAAAAATAGAAGTAGTTTCACAAAGGTTAAGTGTGGTTTACAAATTACAACAAAAACACCAGGTCAAAACTATTGAGGCTTTGTTGGAAATAGAAGCAGATTTGCGAGAAAAAGTAGGTGCGGTATTGAATTTAGAAGATCAAATTAATGAAGCAGCAAAAGCCGTTACTGCGGCTTTTGATATATTGATTGCGTCAGGAAAGGTACTTTCAACCAAACGTACGCAGGCAATTCCTGCCATGGAAGTTGAACTTAAAACCTTGTTGGCAGATTTGGGAATGAAAGAAGCTTATGTCAACATCAAACAAGAATCCATTGAACCTTCAGCAAATGGCGCAGATAAAATTTCTTTTTTGTTTACGGCAAACAAAGGTGTTGCTCCGCAAGAATTGAAAACTGCCGCATCTGGTGGAGAGTTTTCTAGGTTGATGTTGGCGATGAAATACATATTGGCAGATAAAATGGCGATGCCAACCATTATTTTTGATGAAATAGATACAGGTATTTCCGGTGAAATTGCGATTAAAGTTGGTAAATTGATGAAGCAAATGACTGACAAACATCAGATAATTTGTATCTCTCACATGCCTCAGATGGCTTCTCAGGCCGAAGCGCATTATTATGTGTACAAAGACCATTCATCAGACAGAACGGTGAGTAAAGTGAAATTGCTGACGAATGAAGAAAGAATCAGGGAAATTGCGCAAATGATAGGAGGGGATAATCCGACAGAGTCTGCGGTGCAAAGTGCTAGAGAACTTATTGGCTATCAAGCATAATGGTGTTGTTTTGAATGATATTTGTCAGTTTGAAACTGAGTTATTATGTTAAAAAAAATGATAACAGTTATAATGTATACTAATAACTGTCACAAACACGTTGTAATGTCCGAATGTTTTCTTAAAATTACAACATAATAATTCAACATAAATAACTTCTTATGAAACGTATAATTGTAGCCTTGTCATTGGTAGCTTTTTTAGCATCTTCTTCTTTTGCAGGTATTTCTCAAGATGGTGAAAAGAAATCTTGTTGTAAAAAAGACAAAAAAGAATGTGCTAAAGACAAAAAATCTTGCGATAAAGGAGATAAAAAATCTTGTTGCAAAAAAGGTAAAAAATCTTGTGACAAAAAAGGTGGTATGAAAACTGATTCAACTCAAGCCAAATAGTAATCTTTTTGTTACGTAAATTCATTTCGAATTTAAAATGCCCTGATAAATGAAATGCTCATTGTCAGGGTATTTTTTTTTACCTAAAATGGTTTTTAACTGGTTTTAAATATAAAAAAATAAGTGGTGTTTAAATTCCATTATTTTAACCTCAAAAGTTATTGATACCAAGGGTTTCATTTTCTTTTACATGATAAGGTCAATTGTATAAGTACTGTATTACTGTCTTTTGTCAAATTTCTATCCAGCCAAATCGGTTTTTATTTTTACAGCATCCCTCAAGTGTCCGCCTCTTGGGCGATCGCCCTCATCGAGTACTGTTTCGGAATGTAGAAAATCGGCCGCCTCAGCCGAACCTTTCACTTTTGATGCAGCACGTAGTAACATTTCTGATTCAAACGGAGTTAGAACACTTTTTCTTAATCCCACTGTTTTCCATGGAGATAGGGGCCTGCATCCGTTGAAGATTCCCCGAGCCAGTGCTAGCGCATCTAGTAAAGCTTGATTCGCCCCTTGTCCTTTGAATGGACTCATAGGATGAGCTGCATCGCCAATCAGCGTTACTTTTTTCCACTTCTCCAATAATTTTACATCGAGTAATTCACGGTCATATACCGGATAACCTGAAACCTGTGCCTCTTTTGTAGCGGCTAAAATTTGAGGAATGGGAGTATGCCAAGGAACTCTACGTATTGCTTCTTCTTTGAGGGCTTCAGGACCGTGGGCACTTAAGGTCTTCGCCTCATTTTCTGTCATTGGAAAGCTAAGTTGCCACATGACTGCGTCGGAGGTATAAGGCATGATGTAGATTCTTTCATGGCCATTGGCAGTTTGAAATACCGTGGCAGCATCCAATAAGGGAGTTTCAAGACCATTGAGTGCCGACAAAGGACAAATACCCAATATCACCATGCAGCCAAGGTAACGCAAAGGACTGCTGTCTTCTCCTAAAATTATATGGCGAACTGCACTACGAATGCCATCGGCTCCAACCACAAGGTCTGCTTTGGCTTGTTTTATTTCCCCACCTACTTTAAAACTTAGCAATACCCCTTCACCTTCCATTTCCTTCAAGTCCACTAACTGATGTCCCCAAGTTACTGCATCATGTCCACCAAGTTGCTCCAGCAAGGCCAAGCGCAAAGCCTGTCGGGCAATATGTATATTGGTACGTTTCGGATTGGTAACGATGCCAGCCTCCAAACGCTTTCTCATGCCCCATTCTCCGAGCACTTTTCCTTCAGGGGTGTGCATCACATGTCTGTTTGAATTTACCCCCTCTTTTAAGGAGAATATTCCCAATCCTTCAATTGCTTTACTTGCTTGTTGCAAGGTAAGGCCATACCCTTGTGATCGCACCTCAAAGCCTGCATCACGTTCATAAAGGGTAAAAGGAATTTGACGGTGCAAACAAGCCACCGCCAAGGCCACTCCACCAATACCGCCCCCAATGATGGCCACGTGAGGGAAGTTTTCTTGGGATGCTATTGGAACTGCTGAGGAAGGAAGTAAGCCAGAACCGCTACAAGCTAAGCAAGTGTATAGGTGACAATTAGGACGAATTGGTGTCTTTCCTTCTTCTACCAATTTTTCAAATTGATCGAATTCCTGCTGTAAGTGTTGTCGTACTTTTTTGTGTAACCTGCGGCTTTTTTTGCCTGCCCCATGGCATTCTTGACAAATAGTCCAGCTAGTCGCTTTATTTTTCTCCTTTTCCAATTTGCTTTGTTTATACTGACGCTTTGAGGAGCATCAAATGTATAGGTTCATGTTTGATTTAGTCTATTGTCAGACGAGCTTGAGTATTGGCTATGAAACACTAAAGATTTATTTCGGATTATGTTTTTCATTGATACCGATTAAATAAAATGTACTTTCATTTTTTCTATTTCTATCCATCCTCCAACCTGTTTTTAAATAGGTCTTATGCTGACCAATTTCAATACCCCAAATTGGTTTTGTCAAGGTTGGAATGAATTCAAGAACTCCTTTTTGAGTATTAAATATCCAAAAGTTAGTTACAGCATTGGCAATGTTTTCATTTTCAATATCATTGAGCAGTAAATCTGTTTTGCCATCCCTATTAATGTCAATAAGTTGAATTAATGTAGTAGTGTTTAAATTTTTGAAGTCAGTTGAAACCCATTTTTGAGAATAGTCTATTGTAGTGTCTCCATGATGAATGCTAAACCTACCTTTGTCGCGGATGTAATTTGCAAAAGCTGTTGAAAAAGTATTGAAAGGGGAATAGCTAATGGTGTCGCAAGTATAAACAGATTGAAAAGTTTTTAATATTTCATGGTTGGAACTGTCGGGATGCGCCATTTTAAAGTCATTAAATTGTTGTTGGATATCAGGGCTTTTCAAGAAAAGGATGAAATGATAGGCGATGTTATGGATATTGAAACGGAATGTAATCGTTTTTGAAGTGTCTTTTTCAAAGGAATAGTGTGTCTTTTCTTCAGTATTGGGTTGTATCAAATGTCGGACTTTCGTAGGTTGAATGAGCGTATTTACGGGTGATAAAGATGCCTCAGCATAGGTGTGAAATGTTGCCAAGGTTGAAATTACCAATATTAAAAAACAACTTTTTAAAATTGAATACATGACTATTGGTTAAAGGAGGTTAATTGGTTCCGCACAAACGATAATTCGAAGTCTGTAAAATTAAACAACATCTTGTGTTTTTGCCTTTGGTAGTTGTTCGCAGTCCTCAAATTTAGGCATAAATAATAACTAGTTAATAAGGCGTCACCAACAAATTTTTGTTTGACCTTATGCTGTAAAATTCATCGTTAAAAAATTAAAAAATAATTTTACAATAAATTGTTGGAGGAAAAGCATTAATGGTGGAAATTATTTCAATCTACTGTTTAAAAAATCAAGTCTTGGGCATTTGGACTTTGTCCCTACATACTCTTAATGCCTTCAGGGTTGAATTTAAGTTTATAGGCCATTATCGAAGCACTGTTCTGCTAATTCTAAAGTAATTTCTTGTTTTTTAGTATTGAAGACCTGTTTTGTTTGGATTATTTAAATCAATCCTAAATACATGAATTAAACTCCTTCCTTTGCATTCCCATTTTTATTGGAGTCTACGGGGTAAATACATATATAAAATCTTTACCCAGATCATATTTATAATTTATTACAAAATAATGCTTGCTTTCATTTTTTCTCCTTTAATACTGAAATAAGCAAAGTATTCTCAGGTCATAGGTGTATAATTCCGATTTTAGTAGAATCTTCATAGTACACAGCATCCATAAAATACGGGCTACTCACAGGCTTAATGTTTAAAGTGTCTTTTGAAATCAAATTACTATTAACCCGACGGATATTTATCGTAATTTAATTTAGGCTGCATATTGAATATCCTTATGTGTAAAATATTTCGTCACTCTTTCAGGATTTTCAGCTAGCATATTCATGTGATTTTCTACATTTTCTTGTAGCTTTTCTATAATTTTGGGTGCTGGTTTGGCTGATAAACCTTGTTTTAAATCACAGTTTAAATATTCATCTGGATTTTTCTCTGGAGAATAAGAAGGCAGATAAAATAACTCTAATTTTGCTTCTTTTCCTATTAACCACTCTTTCACTACTTTACTATGA
>CALPQG020000141.1 GCA_943325655.2 Bifidobacterium breve
AGGAAGGTGTTTGGTAGCTTTTGCTCATAAAATGGGTGTATTTGAAAAAGACACCCGATTTTTAGCCATTGACGGAGAACATTTGGCAAACATTCAGGACGGCATTGTACATTTGAAAATGATTGACATTGCCCAAGTAGAACAAAACGATAACTTTTGCTGGTTAAATACCGGATCTCCTCACTATGTTAAATTCGTAAAAAACATAGCTGATTATCCAGTTTTTGAAGAAGGGAAATCCATTCGCTACAATGACAGGTTCAAAGCCGAAGGGACCAATGTGAATTTTGTAGAAAAAATAGCTGACAATGAAATTTTTGTTCGCACCTACGAACGTGGCGTGGAAGATGAGACGTATTCTTGTGGCACAGGAGTTACTGCAGCGGCTTTGGTTGCATCCTTAAAAGGATTTACAAGCCCTGTAAAAATCAAAACCCTAGGAGGGAATTTAAGCATTGGCTTTAAAGCAAATGCATCAGGTGGTTTTAAGGAAGTCTATTTGAATGGCCCAGCAGCATTGGTTTTTGAAGGAGAAATAGAAGTGTAAATGAATTATTTTAGTGAATAATTCATTTAACAGAAAGAAACGTTAATTTTATTTAAACTATACAAGTCTATGAATCTGCAAACTAGAAAAAATCATTTTGTTCAAGAATTTTTAAAATTAAGTAATGAACAAATAATCGACAAACTAGAAGTTTTACTCAAGGCTGAAAAAACTAAATTATATTCCAATAATCTAGTCCCCTTATCTGTTGAAGAACTTTCACAATCAATTGATGAAGCAGAAAATGATGCAACGAATAAAAGGTCAAGAAATATAGATGCTTTAAAAAATGAGATTAAATCATGGACTTAACTATTATTTGGCTTGATACTGCCGTTCATAAATTAGAAGCTATTTTTGATTTTTATAAGATTACAGAAAATGTGACCATTGCAGAAAAAATTGTTAGCTCAATTGTTGATGCAACATTAATTTTATCAAAGCAACCTAATATTGGTCAAGTTGAACCTCTACTTAAAAACAGAAAAAACCAATACAGGTACCTTGTTTTCGAAAATTTTAAAATAATTTATTGGGTCGACAAGCCTTATGTAAATATTGCTACCGTGTTTGACTGTAGACAAAACCCAATTAAATTAACCGTATAATAAACTATAAGCTAAACAAAAATTTCAAATAGTCACACCCTCCTCATGCAAAAAATAGAAATCTGTTTCGCCACCAATAACCTCCATAAAATCAAAGAATTGAATTCTTTATTGGGAGAAGACATACAATTGCTAAGTTTAGAAGCCATTGGATGTACAGAAGAATTGGCAGAAACCAGCCCGACCATTGAAGGAAATTCAGCCCAAAAAGCAGGTTATGTGTATGAGAAATTTGGGGTGGCATGTTTTGCCGATGACACAGGTTTAGAAGTTGAAGCATTGAATGGTGCTCCTGGCGTATACTCTGCGCGCTATGCCGGCCCTGCCTGTAAAGCGGAAGACAACATGGATCTGTTATTGCAAAAATTGGAAGGAAAACCTTCTCGTGCAGCCAGGTTCAAAACAGTAATTACTTATTTTGACAAAGACGGAAATAAAAACCAGTTTGAAGGAATAGTCAACGGACACATCATTTCTGAAAAACGAGGCACCAATGGCTTTGGTTATGACCCCATTTTTATCGCCGATGGCTATGAGGTTACTTTTGCCGAAATGGAATTGTCAGAAAAAAACAAGATTAGCCACAGGGCATTGGCGGTCAAAAAACTGGTGGATTTTTTAACCCAAAAAGGATGAAAATAATTGCGATTGCAGGAGGAAGTGGCAGTGGAAAATCATACCTGGTTCGTTTGCTTCAGGCCAATTTGAAAGAAAAAGTGAGCATACTTTCTTTGGACAATTATTACAAACCCAAACATACCCAACAAAAAGATGTGCTCGGAATTGAAAACTTTGACTTGCCTACTGCTTTCGATCAGGAGAAATTACAGGCAGATTTAGCCTCTTTAAAATCAGGAAATACCATCACCTTCAAACAATACAATTACAACAACAGCAATTTAATATTACCTGACATAGAGGTTACTCCAGCACCAATATTGTTGTTTGAGGGGATTTTTTCTTTGTCGTTCCCGACCATTTTACCCCTACTTGATTTTACCATATTTGTAGAAGCCAACCCTAGCCTGGCATTGGAGAGACGCTTAAAACGTGATTTAGAAGAAAGAGGTTATGATGAAACGGATGTCAATTACCGATTTAAGCACCATGCTTTACCTGCGTATAAAACCCATATTTTACCCCATAAAGCGACAGCAAATTATGTGGTAGAAAGCAATGAAACCATGGCTACCCAAATAGAAAAACTACTTGCATTGAAGGTATTTCAATAAAAAAGAGTGAAAGCAACTTTAAACTTTCACTCCTCCTTTTTTATTTCTTCAGTTTGGTAGCAAATGCTTTTTTAAATTTCTCCACTTTGGGTTGTATCACAAATTTACAATACGGCTGAGAACCATTCAATGCGTAATAATTTTGGTGGTATGCTTCCGCAGGATAAAATTTACTGGCAGCAGCAATTTCTGTCACTATAGGCGCATCGTAAGCCTTCGTTTTTTCAAGCTCTTTTTTGTAGAATTCAGCCTGTTTCTTTTGTTCGTCATTATGGCAATAAATCACTGAACGGTATTGTGTTCCATGATCTGCTCCCTGACTGTTTAAAGTGGTAGGATCATGGACCTTCCAAAAAACCTGTAACAATTCAGGATAAGAAATCACATTTGGGTCATAAGTAATCTGGCAAACTTCTGCATAACCTGTAGTCCCGGTACACACTTGTTTGTAGGTAGGATTATCCCCATGACCGCCCATATACCCAGAAACCACAATTTTAACTCCTTTCAGTTCTGAGAAAATGGTTTCAATACACCAAAAACATCCGGCTCCAAAAGTCGCCACTTTCAATTCTGCATTCATAACTACTGGTTTATTAGGTAAAGTTCGGTTTGTCGGAGCTAACAAATTAATGTTCATAAAACAAAGTATCCAAATAAGACAATTCATATACATACATTTAAATTACATTATTCAAGACGTAAAGTAAAGATTTATATTGTCAATTTCTAATTAAAAAACCGTTGTAAATCTAATGCAACTTTGATTTAATATTTCCCTTAGTGGCATTTACAACCAACTCATTTTTATGGTCAAGTAAATCTTCCCGCTTGTTGTTATATTTAATGTGTTTTAACAGGTGGGTAATGATGGCATTGTGAGCTTCTTTTTTATCATCAGCCGCTACAATAAACCATGGGGCATGTTTGAAATTGGTTTTAGTCAACATCACATCTCTGGCTTCTGAATATTCGTCCCAGAGCTTTTGGGCTTCCTGGTCTATTGGACTAACTTTCCATTGTTTCAAAGGATCTGTTTCACGGTCTTTTAGCCTTTTTTCCTGTTCTTTTTTGCTGATATCCAGGTAATATTTGAGTATAATAAACCCTGATTCAACAAGCATTTTTTCAAACAATTCTACTGATCCAAAAAAAGCTTTGTATTCTTTTTCATTACAGAACCCCATTACCTTTTCCACCCCTGCCCTATTGTACCAGCTTCGGTTAAAAAGCACAAACTCTCCGGATGCAGGCAAATAATGGGCATAACGCTGAAAATACCATTCATGTGTTTCTTTGTCAGAAGGTTTCCCCAATGCGACTACCCTTGTCTCTCTAGGACTCAAATGTTTGACAATCGTTTTTATAGTACCATCTTTCCCTGCAGCATCTCGACCTTCAATGATGACAAGTAACTTCATACCGGATGAAATTACTTCCTTTTGAAGTTTAACCAGTTCAATATAAAGCTCCTCTAATATTTCCTTATTCTTCCCCATTTTTAATTGCTATAATTCTTAATTTTCAACTTAGTGCTTTTTATTTAGTCTGTCAAACCTTTGATAGGAACTTGAAAAATAAAATCCACAAGTGAACTACGATGCGCTTTGGCAACATGTTCTTTAAATGACAACATACTTTGTTTCATTACCTTCATAAACTCAGGACCCAACTTGTTTGCAATGCTTTCCAGATGTATAAGCTCCTTATTGATTTTCTCAACTTTTTCGTCCTTGTCCACAGGAAAAGAGGCATCAATTTCAGTGATATTCTTTTCAATCACTTTTTCTGTTGCTAGATAAAAGTCTTTCAGTAAAGGATCAGCTGTAAAGGTTTTGATATGTGTAAAATTGACCGCAGCAGCTTTTTCTACCTCATCTAATTTATCATCACTATACGCTGCCAACAAAGCAATATATGCGGGAAACTTAAGCAGTGCTTCATTTTCCTGAGCAGTAAGGTTATCAAATGGATTCATAGTATTATCGTCTTAAGTGATGGTCAATTAAATATTTATTTACAAAATTTATTACTCATTCATTTCCTAATAAAGCAATCAGTGTCTCCATAACACGTTTTGTTTCATCAGGATTTTTGACCATGATTGTTTTCACGCCAACTTCTTTGGCCGAATAGTCATTTCCACCAGGAAATATGGCATCTCCAACAAAAAGCATGTCTACCAAAGGTATCCCTAAAATATCCCTGAGCTTTTGGATGCCATAAGCTTTGTCTATGCCGTGATTGGTAATGTCAACAGAAGTGGTTCCGCCTATATTCACTGCAAATTCCGGTATCATTTTGTCCAGGATTGCCTTCATTTTCTGACGTTTTTTAAAGTCAGGATCCCATTGTTTTTTTGCTTCAATTGGAGCCGATTGTCCCAAAGCAGAAAACGTAACCTGGCTTCCCCTGTCCTCAATAATTTCACCCCAAACCTGATCAACTTTGAAATCCACTTGTTTCATGGTCTCATTCAAGGCATAATAAATTTTCTCCTTTTCTTCCACAGTAAAATCCTCTGAATATTTTTTTATCCACGCTCCCGAATACATATAAAACTTTGTTCCACTGGTAGGTAAAATAGTAAGGTTATCTAAAAAAGTGTTTTTTGTCAGTTTCGAAAGCAATTGTATATCAAATTGTGGCCAATCTCCTCCAGAGATTACTGCTACTTTTACCAAACTTAATAATTGGCTAAATAAAGTTGCCATTTCAACATCAATCACCCCTTTACTTTCGGCAAGGGTTCCATCTAAATCAAAAACAATGAGTTTTTTCATTTGGAGACGGTCACGTTAGATTCCAAATCATGCTTAATGTCTTCAACAGCGCTGTATTCACCACGATTGGCTAGCCAATTGCGTTGTGCACGAAACAGCAATGCTTTTTGAGCTGCATCAACATGAATATTTTCACCTCCCCAGATTTCAAAAGCAGGATCTTGCAAAGCCCTGCCAAATGAAAACGACAATGGCCAGGGAAGTTTGAAACCAAACTTCTGGTTCATGGCATTTAACCGCCCTGTGGCCAATTTACTTGATTGTCCTCCCGACAACAATACGATTCCCGCGACTGCCGCTGGAACACAATTCAAAAAGCAATTCACAGTAGCTTCGGCAACTTCCTGTATCGATTCCTGTTGTTTACAATTTAATCCCGGAACAACCATATTGGGTTTCAGAAACAGCCCTTCTAAGGCAACTCCATGAATATAAAGTTGGTTAAAAAGTGACCTGAGTACTTTTTCGGTTGCTTCTTTGCATTGACTTAAGGTATGATCACCCTCCATAAGCACCTCGGGCTCCACGATTGGAACCAATCCTGCTTCCTGGCAAAAAGCGGCATAAATGGCCAAAGCGTGTGTATTTGATTCGATACAGGCATCGGTTGGCATTCCTTCTCCTATGGTAATTACGGCCCTCCACTTTGCAAATCTGGCTCCCATGGCGTAATACTCTTGGAGCCTCTCAGACAAATTATCAAGGCCTTCCGTGATCCTTTCTCCGTCATGATTGGGCATTGCCACCGTACCATTATCCACTTTAATCCCGGCAATTATTCCTGCATCATCAATCAGTTTCATAAATGAAGTACCGTCTAACTTCTCCTGTCGGATAGTTTCGTCGCTCAGAATTACACCACTGATATAAGCATTTAGACTTGGGGTAGTCAAAATCAATTCTCTATAAGCCCTTCGGCTTTCGACAGCACTTGATATTCCTAAAACTGCAAACCGTTTGTTGCAAGTATTGATACTTTCATCCATGGCTAACAAACCTTTGTCCTGGGCAACCATTTTTTTTGCTGTATTGGTTAATTCTTGCATGTCCATCTTTGATAGATTTAAAAGTTAAAAAAGTTAAAAATCATTGGCACTAATTTGTTAAAGTTTTACAAGTTGCCGATAAATTAGGAAGGATAAAAAGTTTAAAATCAAATGCCCATTGGGTTAAAATTAACCTACTTAATGTGTTACCGCAATCGGGAGCACCGCTTCCGCCTGAAGCACATTTTGTAATCCTTTTAAATAGGCATCAGGATTAAAAGAAATACTGTCAATTTCCAATTCTACCAAGAACTTGGCAAACTCAGGAGAATCACTTGGACCTTGTCCGCAAATCCCTATTTTTTTATGTTTTGCTTTTACTTTTTGGATGACGTTTTGAATAGACATTTTAATGGCTTCATTGTTTTCATCAAACAACCCTGAAATGATAGATGAATCACGGTCTATTCCTAAAGTCAATTGGGTCAAGTCATTGGATCCGATTGAAAATCCGTCAAAGACTTCTGCAAACTCATCGGCTAAAATGACATTGCTGGGAATTTCACACATCACATAGATTTCTAATTTGTTCTCCCCTTGAATCAAGCCATAGTCTTTCATTAACTGAATTACTTTTTTACCTTCTTCCACAGTTCTACAAAATGGAATCATCAGTTTCACATTGTCGAATCCCATTTCATTGCGGACTACTTTCATG
>CALPQG020000142.1 GCA_943325655.2 Bifidobacterium breve
AATCTTTTTGTGTTTTTTTAATGAAATATGGGTCAAAATGTATTAGACTATTTAATATATGTGTTTGGTCTTAAAAAATTAGTATTTAGGGCTTGCTGAAAAACCCTCTTCCCCATTAATCTTTACTATTGAATTCTAAAGGGATAGCTTAATACTCCTAATCTTCAAAGTAAACTTCAAATTCAGATTTCAAAAAAGACGTTTTGAGCTCCTCATAATTCACTATCAATTCACGCATATTTTCTGGATTTTGGCGGACTAAAAGTGATACGGGAATTTGCGGTTCAACACCTAAAAAAAGCGCCACGCCTTCCATTACTGAAATTGGATCTGACACCAGGGTTTCATAAGTGATGTCATAAACAGGCACATGGTATTGCGCTAATATTTTATCGGTTTCTAATTCAACATTTTTATACTGGGCAAAGGCAAACAAACATTCTTCTTTGGTCAAATAAATTTGTTTGTTCAACAAGTCCATCGCCACATTTCCTGTACTTGACCATTCATTTGTTTTCTCCGCTATACAAAGTGATACGTAAGTTCTTAAATAATTGAGACGGTGAATCTTGATTACTTTAATTTTGTGGTCAGCAATCAGCTGAATCAGGACCTTTTTCTTTTCAATATCCAACACATATTCATAAAAATATTTAAAACCCACCACTTTAATAAACCTGGAATAGGCCTTAAACAAAGCCTTCCCATCATTTGAATGCGCCAATGGTTCGTTCAAAGACAATACAGCATCGTGAGAATTCAAATAAGTATGCAACAAAGAGGTACCTGTTCGCGGATGACCAATGATCAAAAAAGTGTTGTAATTGTTGTACCTAAAAAAAGGCAATCGGTTGAAAAATTGCTTTAGCCTTGCACCAAATAAAACATTTAAATAGGTAAAACTGAATATCTTCATGGGAGCAAATTAGTGATTTTGAAGCAAAGAGAAAAGGTATCCAAATGAGTATTTCAAAAAAACTACCAAAAACTATTCCTCAATGCTCAAAACAAAGTATATTCACCTTTACATTGACTTTATGATATTAAGGTTCACATTTTATAATAAGTAAAATATGAGCCGTTTGTTGTGTAAGTTTTAATTGTATTCTAACTAAAACAGTAAAGCAAAGACTTATTCCTTTTACATGTTTAAAAAAATTTCTATCACCTTCATTTCAAAAGCAATCAATGCAGTCTTAGGGTTTGCAAACACCATATTGCTCACCCAAAATGTAGGAATGGAAGGGAAAGGAATTGCCACCATTTTTATGTCCAACTTGGCCTTGTGTTTATTGTTTTGCCACATTTTGGGTGGAAGTTCCATCATTTATTTAACCGCAAAAATCAACGCCTTCAAACTCTTGATAGCCTGTTATATCTGGGAACCCATGATGGCATTTTTGATGGCATGGCTACTCTATCTTTCAGGAATTTGTCCAGCAGCTTATTGGGTTGAGCTCGGCATTATAAGCAGCTTGTATGGCTTGTTTACCACACATTTACTGGTTTTACTGGGCAAAGAAAAAACGAGTATGTACAATATACTCATGCCATTACCCATACTTTTTCAAGTCATCACCAGTATCATTCTTTTTTATTTTTGTGTATTGAAAGACATCCATGTATATATCCAAAGTTTGTATATTGTGTTCGGTTTGAGCTATTTCATATCTTTAATGGTATTGCTTTCCAAACTCCAAAACTTCGAATTGCCTGACCTGATTAGCCTGAAAAAATTGTGGTTTTATGGCAGCAAAGCTCAGCTTTCAAACATACTACAGTTTTTCAATAACCGCATTGCCTTTTATATTTTAGGCTATTACTTTGTGAAATCAGAAGTTGGCATTTATTCTGTGGCTGTAGCCTTAATTGAGGTAATCTGTTTGATAGGATCAAGTATTTCATTGATGATGTACTCCAAAATTGCCAATACAAAATCTACCCTTCAGGCCATAGCAACCACCAAACCGTATATTAAAATCAGTTTCGGACTGACCTTGATTGCCTTGATTTGTTTGGCACTCATTCCTTCGGAAGTGTACAATATGGTTTTTGGAAATGGTTTTGGGAAAGCAAAAATGGCTGTATTGTACTTGATTCCGGGAGCGTTGATGATGAGCGTCTATTTTGTAACAAGCTGTTATTTCAGTGGCAAAGGACAATACCAATTTAACAATTACGCCAGCCTGTTGGGATTTGTAATCATGTCTTTAGGAGGCTTTTGGTTTATCCCTTCGGGGAATATTTTAGCGGCGGCAACCATTACTTCTATAGCTTTTACAGCAATTGCCAGTTTCAGTTTGTACCTGTTTAACAGACAGGTAAACAAGGCTACTTTTTAAAATGCATCACTATATTTTCTCCACCATTAAAACCAATCTCCCTAGCCAATATTTCACATTCAAACTTATTTGCCAAGAAATAGCTTAAAAACAAATCATAAGCGACTTGGTCATTGTTTAAGTGATGGTATTCGAGTATACATTGGTCAATATTTCCTAAAACGTGGTGTTCATAAAGCTCTTTGATGACCGAATTTTCAGCGCCTTCAATATCCATTTTTACAACATCAACTTTACGACTTCCAATCAAATCAGACAAACGTTTGGCGTCCACTTGGCTCAAAATCCCCGGCACATAATTGGAATTGACTGATCCATTCAGGCTTCCCTTTTGAGCAGGAATATAAAAATCTATCTTTCCTTCTACTTCAGACAAAGCACATGCAAACAAAGTCACCCCAGTAATTTGATTGGCAAAGATATTTTTTTGCAATAAAGTAAATGCTGTTGGGTTTGGCTCAATGGCCCAAATTTCCGCATTTGGAAACAAGCGCTTGAAATACAAAATACTCATCCCGATATTGGCACCACCATCGATAATAAAAGGTTGATCATTCTTCGTATTAAATTGATATACCTGTTTTAAAAATATATCCCTGTACAAGGCAATTAAAGTCGAATAATTGTAAGCAAAAATTTCAAAACCATCGAGTTGTACCCGCACTTCTGAAACCGTACGCGTAGCACTTTTCGATTTGGCATACAACGTTACTAAGTTTTTAAAGATCATTATTCTCTTAAAAACCGAAAAAGTTTTATAGCCGAATGCTTCTTTAAAAAGCTGAAATAGGGTACGCAGTACAGCCATATTAATTATTTGACAACAATCTTTTTCTTACCAAGTTCAGTGCAGCAATGGCTGATATTTGGATATTGTTTTCTCTGTGATTTCCCAAGTTGAGTTTGTGTGTAATGGTACCAAATTGATCACTTAAGGCAAGCCAAACTGTTCCCACAGGTTTATCAATTGTTCCACCATCGGGTCCGGCAATACCTGAAACTGATAGAGCTATACTTACATTCAAATGCCTTCTTAATCCTTCGGCCATTTCAATCACCACTTCTTCACTTACAGCGCCATGCTTTTCAAGTGTTTGAGGCAAAACTCCCAAGGCATTCATTTTAACTTCATTGCTATAGGCAATAACACTTCCCTGATAATACTCAGAACTGCCCGCATTCGAAGTGATTAAATGGGAAATATACCCACCGGTACAACTTTCTGCCGTACCAATGCTGAGCTGTTTTTCTTTTAATAATTTGCCGACCACCAAGGCCAAAGTATCATTGCCATAGCCAAATACATAGTTTGAAATCAATGGCATCACTTTCTCCAAGGCCGCATTCACCGCTGTTTCTACCAAACTTAAATCTGCACCGTAACCCGTAAGTCTTAACCTTAAAGTTCCTACGGAAGGCAAATAAGCCAACTTAATAGTAGCAGGCAAAGCATCTTCCCATTCAGCAATAAGGTCGGCCAAAAACGATTCGGCTATTCCCACCAATAACACCATTTTATGAAAAATAACAGGCGTTTTAAATTGCGATTTTAAGCGGGGTAAAATACCATTTTTCATCATGGTTTTCATCTCAAAAGGAACACCAGGCATAGAGATCAATACTTTTCCTTCGGCAGTGTTGAACCACATTCCCGGAGCGGTGCCGCATTCATTGCTGATGGCAGCTGCATTGGAAGGCAAATATGCTTGTCCTTTGTTGATGTCTGTCAACTGTTTATTTCTAGATTCAAAAAAGACAGTGAGTTGTGCCAATACCTCTTCATGTAAAACATAGTCTACGTGGAAGAATTTGGCTATTGTTTTTTTGGTGATGTCATCTTTGGTCGGACCTAATCCGCCAGTCATTAAAACAATATCTGCACGGCTTAATGCTTCGGCTATTCCCAACAGGATTTGATCTTCCTGATCACCCAAAGCAGTTTTTCTTGTGATTTTAATACCTAAGGCATTCAATTCTGCACTGATCCACTGAGAATTGGTATCCGTGATTTGCCCAAAAAGTATTTCGTCTCCAATTGTTAAAACTTCTGCTGATACCATAATTCAAGAAATAAATGTTTGTCCTAAAACTACACAAAATTGTGTTGGCAATAGTAAACAAAAAAGGATTCAAAGAAAATTAATTCTTCGAATCCTTTACAAGAGTGGGAAATATTTTGATTTATTTAGTGCCTAAATACAACTTTTGAGTCAAAATCCTTGAACCTGTTTGTACCTGTAAAATGTAAATTCCAGTAGGAACAGCACTTAAATCTATGGCTTTAGGAACTTCTTTGCTTGCGAATACCATATTTCCAATGGCATCAAATATTTTTACAGCGATTGCCTCTGTGGTATTTAAAGCCAATTCTAAGTTATAGCTTCCATTAGAAGGGTTTGGATATACGCTGAAGTGTTCTCCTTTTTGTAAATTCAAACTTCCAGATGCCGTAACAAAGTTATCTACCACCACCTGTTTGGTGATTGAATCTTTACAACCAATGCCATTGGTAACAATTAATTTTACATCATACGTATCGGATGCTCCGTAAATATTGTTTACTACTTTTCCATTACCTGTACTTAAATCCCCAAAACTCCAATCCCAGCTCGTCATAGCATTATTACCCGTAAAAATCACTTTACCAGGTACGCCATTGTCGAGTAAAGCAGTGAAGTCGGGATTTAAATTTGCCAGATAAACATTTGCTTTGGTAAAATCACTTTTAAAAATTGAGTCAGTACTTACAACATAAAAAGCCGTATCAGCACTCAATTGATTGGTAGTATAACTTGAGCCACTAGCCAATTTGTTAGCATCTATTATCGTATTGGATTTATAATAGCTATAATTGGTAGCTGAAGCAGGAGTTAAAGTTACTGTTGCATTTTTACAAATGGTAGAATTTGCTATAGTAGGTTTATGACCTTTTCTGATCGACATATATTTGGCTTGAATAGCATCAGCATTGTCTAACATTTCCGCTTCAGAAGCCGCCATGATATAGGCAAAAGCTACCGTAGTGGTTTCCCCTGGGGCTAAATTATAAAGCGTTGCCCCAATCACCATACTGACATCGTTTCCTCCTACTTTTGTACCTGCTTGTTTTCTAGCCACACCTCTTGATAAAGCTGAAAACTTTTCACCAGGGGTAAAGCCATCACTAATATTGATATTATTACCACCAGCATCAAAATTATCAATCGCATAAAAATTTTCTTTTTGCGGACTCAACAATTTCATCCCTGCATAATAAAAATTACTTAAACTATAAGTAGCATAACCTACATGATGTGAGTCATTCCATGATACAGCATTATTAGCATAACCATCTGAAGGCACATCGATGTCATTGAAAATCCCTACGCACAAAGAATCAAAGGTATTCGCAGTAGTATTGGTGATTTTATATTCAATAATCAAAGACCTATCTATACCAGTTGAATCCCAGGCAAAAGATTTCTGAACAATGCTTACGCCAACCCTTGCATTGGGATCGAGGTTTTTAGTATCATCAAATTTGGATGAAATGATTTGGCCATAAGTAGCATTGGTCGTTTCTTTAGGATAATTGATAGGATTAAAATGGTCATTAACTATTCCTTCACCTCTTACAGCATCCGACACTTTTGTTGCTGAAGTCGCCACCATTAAACCTGACTCATAATTAAAAAGGTAATCGAAACAATTCCAACCTTTTCCTTCAATAGGCTTACTGTTATTATCCCAATCCATAAAGCCATTTCTTCCTTTTGCAGAAATTGTCAATGACGCCTGATTCACATTCAATTCTACATTAGGAATATTCACTTTTAATTCTAATACTTCCTGATCGGTATAGGCACCATCTACATAAAGTAACTGCACCTTGAAGACCAATTTAAAAGGAGCATCTGGTTTAATTTTAAACCTAAATGGAAACCCACTGTTGTTGGTGGTAACCATGGTACCGATAGTACCTACTGAAAAAACAGAATCAATCAATTCGATATACGGATTATCAATCACAATAGAAATCTTCGCATTGGCAGAAGTTGGTAACAAGTAATTTTTAAATTGACATCTTAACAAAGCCGTATCGCCAGAAACGACAATACTAGAATTAGATTGGTTAACAAAATTAATCCCAGTTTGTCTCACCGCAGGACTTTGCATTCCTTTAAAAGCCTCCAACATATTCAAACGACCTCTACCCATTTTTCCTTTATAAGTCGCATTGGCAGGAATAGTATCAATAATATCGGCACTCATCCTTAAAATTTCGGCAATTTGCAAACCAGTCAATAAGGGAAATTTAGCCCTTAAAGCAATGGCAACACCAGACACTTGTGGTGCCGCTACAGATGAACCAGTGGTATTTCTTAAACCATTTTGATCAATGGTTTTCACATTTACCCCAGGTGCATCAATATCTATTTTATCATTGTAATTGCCACCATATTTAACATCGTCAGAAGCTGAATAAGTTACAGACAACACATTATCAAATGATGCAGGATAATAATAGTCAGTACTACCATTGATA
>CALPQG020000143.1 GCA_943325655.2 Bifidobacterium breve
GAGCGACAGAAATTCAAAATGGTAAGGATCTTTTAATAATTGCTGCGCCAAATCACCTTGAATATTGGGCAAGGTATATTTGACATTACTGATTGTTTTACCCTGTCTGTGAAACAAATTGCTTTCTATTTGATACTCTAAAACAGCTCTACTCCAATTGTTAGCGATGGTTTGTGTCAGGTAAAAGGATACTTCTTCTGTCTTTTTAATTTTTTCTATGATGGTAATGTTATGTTTCCACGGAATTTGACAACACAATTCCATGATTTCAGTCAATTGTCCCCCAGGCTGGGGGACTTTTGTCTTGGGTTTTGAAAGCGATTTTGTGGTATTGTTTTTTTTGTTTTTCAATTGTCCCCCAGCTTGGGGGACAATTGTACAGTGTTGATTATGAAACAAATAGAACTTTTTTATAGCAAATAAATTGGTTCTTGAAAAGCCACTCATTTGTGGGAATTCTAAATTTAAATCTATGCTCAATTGATTGATAAATCCTGTTCCCCATTTGGCCTGCGTTTGTTTTTCAACAATCTGTTTTCCTAAGTCCCAGTAAAGCAATATCAGTTCACTGTTTACCGCCAATGATGCTTTAAATTGGCATTGTTTAATTTTTGTTTTGAGGTCAATGAGCCAATTGTTATAGGCTTTGTTGTTGGATATTTGATTGGTCATCTTGAAAAAAGCAATTTAAAATATTGGTATATAAAGCTTAAAACAGTCGGTTGTTAACATATAGGGTACAACAGACTGATATAAAACGCATACTTTAGCGGATTAATTGTGACGTAAACTTAAATTGAAGAGTACTTGATTTGAAGTCCCTATGGATAAAAATTCTATTTGCCGTATAAATATATAAATCAAGAGCGTGATGCCTGCGCATTTTACACTAAATAAGGTATACTGATTGGATCTAAAACTTATCGTTGCTATTGCCCGTTTATACCAATTAAGTACGCATGATGCTTATCAATAATTATATGTTGATGGGCGATTTTCTCCTATCAATCGAATTGCTAATTTTGTGTACAAAAAACTTCAAAATGAAATTTACATTTTCCGTTCTATTGGTTTTGCTATTTCATATCTCTCAGGCACAAGAAGTACTTCCTGTGGAGATCAATAATCAGTGGGGTTTTATCAATACTGCTGGCAAAGTGGTTATTCCTGCCAAGTACGAAATGCCCATCAGGTTCCATAAGAATGGTTTGGCCATTGCTGTGAGAGATCATAAATATGGAATAATTAATCAAGAGGGTGTGGAAGTTATGCTTCCAAAATACCAAGAGCTGATGTGGCTGAACAACAACTTGTTAAGTTTTAAAAAAGATTCTGTTTGGGGAGTGATGAACTTAAATGAACATGAAATTATTCCTGCACAATTTTTAGAGATCTCGTTGGTGGAAGATTTTATCCATACATATACCAATCACCACCATAGCATTTATGAATTATCAGGCAAAAACATTATTTCACCTACCAATTTTACGGTATGGAAGTTGGATAATTATTGGATGGTTAAAAATGAACAATTAAAACTTGGGCTTTTTGACATGAAGGGAAATGTGGTTTTCCCAGCGATTTGTGATAGTATTTTGCCCATCAATGACAGTGTTCTTTTTTTTAAAACTTCCCTAGGTTGGAATTATCAATTCAAAAAAGAAAAAAACGACAGTGTGAATTGGAAATCAGTAAGGTTGTTGGTTGGAGATTTGGCTGATGTTGAAGTTCATGCTGGAATACATGCACTTTTCAATATTCGAATACATAAATATCTCACCGATAAAGATTTTTCGAATTTTAAAGTTGAAAACAATGAACTGATTTTGGGGGGCAAACACCATAAATTATATGCTTTTAACTTACTGGGAAAGTTGTATCCACTTGAAGGATATGAGGATATAAAACCATTGGGTTTTGGTTTGTTTTCAGTGAAAAAAAATAATAAATATGGAGTAGTTACTGCTGCTAACTTAGCCGTTTTAGCAACTGATTTGACGCTAATTCACCCTTTTGTGTATAGTGTAACTACTTTCCAGAAAGATACTTTGTGGGGTATATTGAATAAGAATGGTCATGTGATTGAGAAAGCAATTTTTTCGAAAATTGAGTTGACTGATGGTCATGCCCGCTTGTATAAAAAAGGACTTGAAACGGCGGTGAGGTTTAATGCTGATGGGGAGATTGACGCCAATTTTAATGCCATCAATACGATTCATATAGGGGCTAGAAAGAATGTTCACGAAAATGGAACACATTTGCGAAAAGTTGATCCGGTATATTCTAGCAATTGTTTTGCCCTGATTCATGACGGAGTGGCAGCAGGAAGTTTAATTCATAGGGATGTAATCAAACAGGCTTTTACACTTTACAATACCTGCACCAACGAAGCTGTCAAAAGTAATGTAAAAATTCTGGATGCAAATTTAGAAGATTTTACCGGCCAGGAAGTAACTGCTTGTATCATTGAAGGAGGAAATTTTGGAATATTGCATAAAAGCGGACATGTATTGACGAGCGTTGAAGTCCAAGATCATGGTAAAGTAAGCCGCCAACACATTACTTATGTGGGTGCTTTTGTTGAAGGCTTGGCCAGGGTTTGTATTGGCGGAGAGGTGAACTATCACCTTAAAACAGATGTGCTTTCTGGCTTGACGTATTATTTTGATGTGGCCAATGTGAAAGGTGGGATGTGGGGTTTTATCAATTCAAATGGCGTTTTTAAGATAGCACCTGCATATCAAAAAGTAGAAAATTTTGCTCATCGCACGGCAATAGTACAACAAAATAATTTATGGGGATTGGTCAATGATTCGAACAAAGTGATTGTTCCAATTCAATACAGTTTTATCGAACGCATGCCGCATACAGATGATAGTTTACTGATTATTGCGGAGGATAAGAACGAAAAGGGATATGCAGATTCTAAGGGTAAAATAGTGATTTCTATTGATTACGATGAGCTTAAACCTATTGCTGAAGGAATGGTGTCGGTAAAGAAAAATGGAAAATGGGGATTTGTTGGAATAAATTCAACTAAAACCTCTGAGCTTATGTATGATGACGAACTTGTTTTTAGCGATAGTTTGTGTGCGGTGAAACTGAATAAAAAATGGGGATTTGTAGGCCTTGATTTTAATATGGTAATCCCGAATAAATTTGAAAGTATCAGTAATTTTAGTCATCAATTGGCTTTTGTAAAGGAACAAAGTCATTTTGAAATCATCAATAAAAAAGGGGAAATACGCTCTAATTTAAAACTGAAAGAGGTTTATGATTATGAACATGGTGTTGCCATCGCCAAAAAAACGGACGATTATGGATTAATTGACACCAATGGACATTGGATAGTAAGTCCTAAGTTTCATAAAATTTTGCCATTTAACAAACACCAAACTGCCATTGCGCATGCTTCACCAGGAAAACACGTTTTGATCAATACCAAAGGAGAGCATATTTCTTTTCACCAATTTGATTCTATTGATGATTTTCATGAAGGTTTGGCCATCGTAAAACACAATGGGAAATATGGCTTTATAGACACCTCAGGCACTTTGGTCATTGATGCAAAATTTGATGAAGCCCATTGTTTTAGCAACGGTTTGGCCAAAGTGAAGTTGAGTAAAAATGAAGTGCTGGCATTGGCTGAATCCGAACATTTAAAGAAAGTAGCTAAATATTCATTTATCAACCCCAAAGGAGAGATAGTGATTTCAGATTTGACTTATGACCATATTCATGCTTTTAGCAATGAGATGGCTTTGGTACATTTAAAAAACGAAAAATTCTTTATCAATAAATCAGGTTTGCCAGAACTTGATTTGAAAAACAATGACCTTGAAATTGTCTCCGGATTTGAAGAAGAAAAAGCTGTAGTGCGCCATAAATGGAATAACAGGGAATATTATATTGACAAAGCTGGAGATAAATTGTTTGGTAAAACTTTTGAAAAATGTTACCCATTTAAAAACAGCATTGCTATCGTTAAAAATGATGGCATGTATGGCTTGCTTTCAGAAAATGGGACCTTGTTGATTGACTTTAAATACAATTTGATTCATGAGTTTGACAAAGGTTATGCTGAAGTCGAACTGGTTCAAAAATTCGGGATAATCGATTTGTCAGGTAAAATAATACTAGCACCAGAAGCCGAAAAAATCTCTGTGGTGAACAAGGATATTTTTAAAATAGAAATGAGTAATTCATTGAAATACCTGTTTAAAAGTGGGAAGTGGTTGTGGTAGTACTTTGCTTTTTTTAAGTAATTTAAATACGCTCAAAATCAAAAAGCTTTCTATCCAACATGTGTGTAGGAGAAATATTTTTGAGAGAATTGAAAATTACTTCCGTTCTGCCCGGATGTTTTGTTTCCCATTCCTGTAACATCATTTTGATATTTTGTCTCTGCATATTGTCTTGAGAACCACAAAGGTTACATGGAATAATTGGAAATTGTTTTTCAACTGCATACTGTGCAATGTCTGCCTCTTTGCAATATGCCAAAGGTCTGATGACTGTATGTTTGTTGTTGTCAGTTCTGTATTTGGGAGGCATGGTTTCAATTTTGCCACTGAACAATACATTTAAGAAAAAAGTCTCTATAATGTCTTCTCTGTGGTGTCCCAAGGCTATTTTAGTCGCTCCGATTTCTTCCGCAATCGTATATAAATTTCCTCTTCTTAAACGAGAACAAATGCTGCACATGGTTTTCCCTTCAGGTACTTTATCCATGACAATGCTGTAAGTGTCTTTTTCTACAATTTTATAATTTATACCTAAAGCATTCAGGTAATTGGGTAAAATATGTTCCGGGTAATCAGGTTGTTTTTGGTCAAGATTTACGGCTATTATTTCAAAAGGAAAAGGAGAAGCATTTTGCATGTGCATTAAAACACTTAACATCGTATAACTGTCTTTCCCACCTGAAAGGCAAACCATTACTTTGTCATTTGCTTCAATTAGATTAAAGTCATTTACTGCATTCCAAACTGATTTCACTAATTTTTTATGAATACTATCTTGCAATTGGGTTTCCATTGTATTATAAATCTTATTTTGCTTATGTATTCAAAATTAAATAAAAAAAAGGCGAATGCTTCAATAAAAAATATTAGCCTTTTAACTTTAATTGTGCTGTTATCTTCTGATTTCGATAGGTTGTGAATAGGTTTTGCCTTGATAAATAAATTGGCATATATATACCCCTTCTTTTAGGTCATTGTTGTTTTTGTCTACACCGCTCCAATCATTTTGGTAATTTTCAGAACGGTAAACTTCAAATCCTAATTCATTAACTATAGAAAGAGTTGATGGAGAATTTAAATCGAAATTATGTATGACAAACAAATCGTTTTTGCCATCTCCATTGGGTGAAAATCCATCATAGATTGTTAAAACGAGGATGATAATTGGAGGTGTAACTGCGACTGTATTGTCAATTGTTTGATTGATAAAAGTAATTTCTCCAGTACTTTGATCTATAACTTTTATGAAATCTATTTTTGTATTATAGTTGTAAACTACGTCGGTGTCTCCTGGAGATATAAAATTGGAATTGCCCAAATTAGTACTGATGTATATGTCGAAAGGACCTCTACCAAATGTTTTTATATTTATAGTAGAATCAGTTTGTTTTGTAACTATTATATTCGCTTTTATTCTTGTTTTGAGAAAAGTAGTGTCAGTATAACACACCCCATTGCTTGCAATAAGTGCTATGACCGCTTTTCCTGAATATTTTTTATTCCAACTAATGGTATTGCTACTTGATGCTTGACCAACTGTAGTTCCTGCATTGGTTGGACTTAAAATCCATTCGTAGGTGAGTTTATTGTACCCAGCTAAATCCCCGTTAAAAGTTGTCGCTTTGTTTGGGCCATTGGTAACACTATCTCCAACAGCATCACTTAATATTATAGGTTTTAAAGTTGAAAACCCTTGTTGGTCAATTGCAATCGTTTCATTAATAGACCAATTACTTAAATATCCTTTACTGTCTCTGAATTGAAAAGAATATGTTCCAATATTTAAGAAAATGTTATCTGAGCTTGTGATTACTTGAGATGAATCTACACCGCTGGTTTGAAGGTCGGTAATGATACATTTATATGGAGAAAGTCCTCCGTTAAATGTAAACTGTATTTGACCTTTGTCTGCGCTGCAAGCTGGATGTTTTAAATAGGTGGTGCTTGTATTTAGTAATGTGTCAACACTAATTGTCAAAGTCGTAGTAACTTTGTTTTCCATTGCAATCTGGTCTTTGTCTTTGATAGCGTTGATGGCTAAATTGCCTGTAGTGCCTATATTAAAACTGTATGAGGAGGTGTTGATTCCAGAAATGCATTTTGTTTCGTTACCAATAGAATAACAAATTTCAAATGGTGCAGTCCCTTTAAACACCGCAGTAATGGTAGCCGAGTCGTTGGCATAAAGCTGTGTTTTATCACTTGCTATACTCACCAATGCACCTGATCGTTGGATGTTTACTTTGGTAGAGGTATCAGAAATACAACCTTCCGCCGTTACACCTACTACGGCAAGTACTGCCTTTCCAGAGAAATTAGCGTCCCATAGAATGCTGCTAGTGTTATTGGAATCTTTTATAGTTCCAGCATTGGCAGGGGAGAGTATCCAAGCATATTTGGTAATACCCGCAATCGCATTACAAACGACATTGGTTTGTAAGGTATCGATGGTGATTTTTAGATTGTTGATCGGTTCGGTGATGCTCGTGGCAGCGATAGGGGCTTGCGAATTGTCTATGGTTACCAAGTAAGGTGTTGCGATTTCAAATCCTGCGGCATC
>CALPQG020000144.1 GCA_943325655.2 Bifidobacterium breve
AATCACAAACAGTTCAGGTATATTAAATAAGTACTAGGTATAAGGTCTTAGGTACAAAGTAAAATGTCAGGTGTTTCGCCTGACATTTTATAGCATTTACGTAACTTAACAAACAGCATCGTCAGGTTTGTCAGAGACGAAACCTTGACGAGGGTAGGAGATTAATTAAAACCAATGCATTTATTTAATAAATAGGGTCTGCTGAAAAACTCAAAAGCAACAAATTTTAAATTTTAAATTTTGAATTTTAAATTAAATCAGGCTTCAATTGAATTGTTATGGGTAATAAATTGGCCTTGCTTAAAAACTCAAAAAAATATACCGTTTTAGTATTTCATACAAATAGTGAAAGCATAATAGATGAAAATCCAAATAACCTTGCACCTAACATTAAAACAAACTACATAAATTGCTTAATATCAAAAGTTTGATTGTTTTTCAGCAATCTCTAAATAGGGTCTGCTGAAAAGCTCAATAGCGTTTCAATAGTTTTGAATCTCTTTAAGCAATTACTTATCATACAAATTAAGTTATAGGTATAATTAGCTACTAAATCAAAAAGTGGATTCGTTTTTTGGGATAAATATTGGTTGTTTAGTGGTTTTTTTTCTTTGTTGGAATGTTGATCATGAGTTCAAAAATTAATGCATTACTTCCACTTTCTTTGTTGTTAGCAATTTTGTACCCTAAAATAAAAACGCTGTTTCCAATGTCATACTGGATAGCAGAAATGACTGCTGCAAGTGCATGTGTGCCTGAATACCAGTCTGCAATGAAACTAAGGTGCTCCGTTAATGGTTGTTCAAAACCTAGCAATACAGTTCCTATATTGTTAGGTGTTTGTGTTTCAATTTTAACATTATCAATAAATTTTGTGCGAAAACCATATATTTGAGATGTTCCATAACTTATTCCTCCTGTCAACCGAGTTTTCAGTTGCGGTATTCTCAAACTATACAGTGCATAACTCCAAATGCCAAAATTATTTGGTTGTGTTGCGTACAAAATATTTGTACCTAAAACAATTTTTTGCTCCCACAAATGGTGTTTTTTTTTGAAAATGTCAATCACTTTTTTACCTCCAAAACCGAGCGCCAAGTCTTTTGATGTCTTGTTGTCTAAATTATTTATTTTAAATGTCAATTCAGCATTATTTCCAATACCATAACACATAAAATTGAAACTGTTCCATTTATTGGGGCTATTCCAAAAGTTCCATTGCGTTTCGTGTGTAACCTCTACATCTTTATGCGCTACAAAATCTGCGCTTGGAATTCCTGCTATTAAAGATTGTGAATAAGAATTGAAATGGATTGAGAAAAATAATAGTAGTGTTATCGAAAAAAAAATCATTTGAAATCGACATATTATTTTATTCATTTGATTTTTATTTAAAATTAATTAGCCACTCACCAATATCCTACTTGCGAAATACAGGAGCACTACATACAAATATAGAGGATTATGGTTGATTTATACAAACCAAAATATATGGTTACCGCAAAAAAAGCATTCAAAATATCTAACAAAAACAGAAATTAATTTATTATTGAGTTTTTATGTTTTTATTTATCTAATAATCAGTCATATTTTATAATTATTAGGGATACAGTATTTGACTATTTTACAATTTAGAAAATTTTCGCAGCAATAGATTTTATGAGGCTTTTGCTAATAGACATCCTTTCAATTGCTATTACCTTAACAAGCGGTGAAGGATATGATGAACCTAAACCATCTTACAAAATCCATCAATTATTTGAAGGGTTTCTTTCTTGCGTTCAAACATGCCCATGTGACCGGTATGATTTAAAATTTGTACTATACAATTTTCAGGAATTTGAATTTGCAACATACTCATTTCAAAAGGAACGGCTGAGTCTTGTTTGCCTACAATATACAACACAGGAATTTTTAAGTTTTCTAACACATGCGTTCTGTCTACACGATCACGCATGGCTTTGGTCACGGCCAAAACAGTTTCCAATTTTGTTTGTAATCCTATTTGGATAGTTGCTTCTATTTCTTTTTCTAATCTTTTTCTAGAGGTATGAAAAAATAAGGCAGGCACAAATGGTTTGATAAAAGCAGGTACGCCATGTTCTTGGATGTACAACATGGTTTTGTTTCTGTTTTCCTGTTTTTCAGGCTTGTCTGCATAAGCGGTTGAATGAAACATTCCCAAGCCCAATAACATTTTAGCATACTTTTCGGCAAAAGCCAAACTTACATAACCTCCCAATGAATGCCCAATCATGACACAATGTGTGATCTTTAAAGTATTGAGTAAGTGAGCCACTTCATCCGCCATAGATTCTATGGAACAATGGTCTACGTCCAATGCGCTTTCACCAAAACCAGGCAAATCAATACAAATTACCCTGTATTGCAGTGAAAGTGTCGGTGCATAGTTGTCCCAAATGGCTTTGGTTTCACAAAAACCGTGAATCAATACAAGCGGCATTCCTGCACCAGAATCGTTATAGCTTAACAGAGACATTTTATAAATTTATTATCCAGGGAATTCATTTTCTACAAATTAACTATTTTTAATAAATTAAATTATCTTGTGGTACATTTATAATATCAAATAATTCATTCCCGAATGGCTACATGTGGTTACCTCTGTCCGAAATGCGAAGGTTCAGGTTATCTTGAAAATGGGAAAGCTTGCGATTGGTGTGGCGCAGTTGTTAAGGATGAAATTCTTGAAAACAATTCGCCAACAAAACCTACGGAAGAAGAATTAGCCGAATGGATCAAACAAGTGCATGAAGGACCATGCTGTTCGGACCGAAAAGAAGAGACACCACAAGATTTAACAACAACAAAATAATTCATGAAAAATAGCATCACCCTCCTCCTACTTTTACACATTGTTGGTGCTTATGCACAAGTGCAATGGGCCAATAAAGTGGTGAAGGTTTCTTCACAAAGATCAACTACCAAAGGTGGTGCGGCCAACCAGGCATTGGGGAAACCCAATTGTTTTCCGCAAAAAGAAGCCGGACAAAGTCGTGCGGTATGGAAACCAGCAATGAAAACCCCTGCAGAATTTATCCAGGTAAGTTTTGAAAATCCCATGCAAATCAAACAGGTCATTGTAGCTGAAAACAAAAGGCCGGGAGCATTGGTGGCGGCATTTGCGTATGACAGTTTGAACAAAGAATACGAATTGAAAAAATTCAACCCTCAATTTATTGAAGAAAGAAAAAGACTGTTCAGCATCATTGTTCCTGAAACTCCTTTTAAAGTTACCTCCATCAAATTGGTCTTTAACCATGTGGAAACCTTTGCTGACAGTGTTGAAATTGATGCCATTGGGATTAGCAATTCGGAAGTATTGCCTATCATCCAAACCAATGACGTACCCGGATTAGAAAACATGTCGAAACCTGAAAACCTGGGTGAAAATGTAAATTCAAAATACATAGAATTATTACCTGTAATTGCCCCTGATGGCAAAACCTTGTATTATTCCCGAAGAGACCATCCTGAAAATATTGAAGGACCAAAAGATGATATTTGGTGCTCACAAATGGGAGAAGATGGCAAATGGAAATTGGCCAAAAACATGGGAAGACCTTTAAACAACGCTACCTACAACTACTTAAGTGCCATCAGTCCCGATGGAAATACCTTGTTGATTGATGACCAATTACCCGCCATGGGAAGACCCATCAATGGGTTGTCTTTTGTTCGCATGACGCCTATGGGATGGAGTTATCCGGAAAAATTACCCATTGAAAATTACTACAACAAAAGCATGTACAATGAATTCAATTTGGCCAACGATGGCAAAACATTGCTTATGGCTGTGGAAAGAAACGATACCTATGGGGTGTTGGATGTGTATGTTACGTTCAGAAAATCAGACGGAAAATGGTCTTTACCCAAAAACCTTGGACCACAAATCAATACGGCTTGCGATGACCAATATCCATTTTTAGCTTCCGACGGGGTAACTTTATATTTTGTAAGCAGTGGCTACAGTTCTTATGGCAGCGATGATATTTACATGAGCAAACGGTTGGATGATACCTGGCAAAACTGGTCGGAACCACAAAACCTTGGCCCAATGATCAATACTCCTTCAGGAGATTTAAGTTTTACATTACCCGCTTCCGGTGATTATGCCTATATGGTTTCGACGCATGAAACCATTGGCGCTTCTGACATTTTCAGGGTCAAACTTCCTGAAGCACTCAAACCAAAGCCGGTGGTTTTAATTAAAGGTAAAGTTCTGGATGCCAAAACTGGTTTGCCTGTGGCTGCCCATGTAAAGTATGAAACTTTGTTGGAAGGCAAAGAAGTGGGCATTGCGAACGCGGAACCAAAAACAGGCAGCTATGCCATTATTCTTCCCTGCGGCACCAATTATGGTTTTATGGCTTCAGCTCCTGGATACATTGCCGAAACCCAAAATTTAGACTTGGGTGCTTGCAGTACTTATGCCGAAATTCAAAAAGACCTGGTATTGGTTCCTATAGAAGCTGGACAAAAAATAAGGCTCAATAACTTGTTTTTTGAAACGAGAAAATATGACATCAAACCTTCGTCTACTTCCGAATTGACAAGAATTGTAAATTTTCTAAAAACCAATGCTACTGTAAAAATAGAAATCTCGGGTCATACCGACAATGTTGGCAAAGAAGCTGATAACCAATTGTTGTCTCAAAACAGGGCCAAGTCTGTGGTCGATTATTTGGTTGCTCAGGGCATAGACCTTACAAGAATTCAGTACAAAGGTTATGGCAGTTTACAGGCTGTAGGTAAAAATGATACGGAAAATAACAGGGCTTTAAACCGCAGGGTAGAATTGAAAATCCTGAGCAAGTAAGAGCGATGAGGTTTATAACCTCGGCGACCTTACAAAACTAATCCCGAAGATTAGCTGCATTACACATTACTATACCAATTTTTTGTTTATTTTTACACTATAAAAATAATACTATTGTGGCTGATATCATCCGATTGTTACCCGATTCCCTTGCAAATCAAATTGCTGCTGGTGAAGTAGTACAACGGCCTGCATCTGTAGTGAAAGAATTGATGGAAAATGCCATCGATGCCGAAGCAACCTCCATCAAATTAATTGTAAAAGACGCAGGAAAAATACTCATTCAAGTAATTGATGACGGTATTGGTATGTCAGAAAATGATGCAAGGATGTGCTTTGAGCGTCATGCCACTTCAAAAATCAGCAAAACAGACGATTTATTTACCATCCGAACAATGGGCTTTAGGGGTGAAGCCATGGCCTCCATTGCTGCTGTTGCACAGGTAGAATTAAAAACACAAAAAAGAAACGAAGACCTCGGCGTTTTACTCCGCATTGAAGGCTCTGAAACCAAAGAAGTAAGTCCAATTTCCACAGAACCTGGCACTTCTATTTCCGTCAAAAATTTATTTTACAATATTCCAGCGCGTAGAAACTTTTTAAAATCCAATCCAATTGAATTGTCTCATATCATCGAGGAATTTATTCGCATTGCTTTGGCATTCCCATCGGTACAATTTTCTTTTTACCACAACGACGCAGAAGTATACCATTTGCCAGCGGGTAAATTGAGCCAGCGCATCGTGTCCTTGTTTGGCAATGCCTACAAAGAACAATTGATTACCATTGAAGAAGAAACCAATTACCTCAAAATTTGGGGATACATGGGCAAACCTGAAAATGCAAAAAAGAAACGTGGAGAGCAATATTTTTTCACCAACAACAGGTATATCAAACACAACTATTTGCACCATTCAGTGATGGAAGCCTACAAAGGATTGTTGCCTGATGACAGCTATCCTTTTTATGTAATTTTTATGGAAATTGATCCCTCAAAAATTGATATCAACGTACACCCTACCAAAACTGAAATCAAGTTTGAAGATGAACGTTCCATTTATGGTACCATGCTGGCCGCCACAAAACGAGGTTTGGGAACGCACAATATAGTGCCTTCAATAGATTTTGGATTAAATGTAAATTTTGATCCATTTAGAAATAGCAATACGCCTAACAACCGTTCGATACCAACCAGTGGAAATTACCAACCCTCTAACACTTCTAATAATATGAAAAATTGGGAAAAGTTATATCAAGGTGAAGACGACAATAATTTTGAGAGAAGAATTTCTCATTTTGAAAATGAATCTTCTGAAGTGGACAATGGTGTGGAAGCGTTTACGTTTGAAAGCGCTATCAATTCAAGTTCGAGCATACAACCTACCCAGGGAGAATTTACCAAAGAGATGTTGTTCGACACTGTCAGTACCACTTTTCAGTTGCACAACAGTTACATCATTACCCAGGTCAAATCGGGGATGATGATTATAGACCAACAGGCCGCTCACGAAAGAATTTTATACGAAAAATTCTTGTCCAATATGGAACAGCACCATGCCGCTTCGCAACAATTTTTATTCCCCCAAACCATGGAATTAAGTCCTTTAGACTATGCCATTTTGATGGAAATCGAGGAAGAAGTGAGGGCTTTAGGATTTTCATACAATGTATTCAGCAACAATGCCATCGTGATTAACGGTGTGCCTGCGGATGTGAGTTCGGGAAATGAAAAAGCGTTGTTTGAAAGTTTGATAGAACAGTTTAAGCGCAATAAAAGCGAATTAAAAATCAATAACAAAGAAAATTTAGCCAGGGCTTTGGCAAAGAAAACCTGTATCAAACAAGGCACCAAATTAGGGACTACAGAAATGACCTCTTTGATTGATCAATTGTTTGCCTGTAAAAACCCCAATTATTCTCCTTCGAGTGCAGT
>CALPQG020000145.1 GCA_943325655.2 Bifidobacterium breve
AAAACTCGAAAACTCGAAAACTCGAAAACTCGAAAACTCGAAAACTCGAAAACTCGAAAACTCGAAAACTCGAAAACTCGAAAACTCGAAAACTCGAAAACTCGAAAACTCGAAAACTTACTTTACCCATATAGTTTTTGCATTCACAAATTCCATGATTCCTAAAAGCGAAAGCTCTCTGCCATAGCCTGAATTTTTGATGCCACCAAAAGGCAATCTTGGATCTGATTTTACTATGCCATTGATAAATACAGCACCGGTTTCAATTTGTTTTGCAAGAGCAATTCCTGTTTCAATGTTTTCTGTCCAAATGCTGCCCCCCAAACCGTAACTTGAATCATTTGCAATGACAATGGCTTCTGCTTTGTTTTTTACTTTTATAAGAGAAAATACAGGTCCGAAAATTTCTTCATGGTAAGCAACCGTATCAGTCGTAATATTTCCAAGAACTACCGGGTGATAAATCGCCGTGCCTTCAGCATAAGTGTTTGATCCATAAAGCAATGTAGCACCTTCATTGATGCATTGAGTAACTTGCAGGTGTACATCTTTTGCCAAATCGACGCGTGCTAATGTTCCCATTTGCGTAGTGCTTTCTACAGGATTTCCAATAGTAATGGCAGCAATTTTCTCGATGAGTTTGGTCGTAAATTGGTCAAATACACTTTCTTCAATGATAAATCTTTTTGATGCAATACAACTTTGTCCAGCGTTTGAGGTTCTTGATTTCACCGCAATTGTACTGGCCAGGTCTATATCAGCATCGGCTAAAACGATGAAAGCATCATTGCCTCCAAGTTCTAAGACCGTTTTCTTGAGGTGTTTTCCTGCGTGTTCAGCCACTGAAGCCCCCGCTTTTTCACTACCTGTGATGGTGATAGCCATGATTTCTTCTCTTGCAATGAGGTGTTTGACAGCTTCGCTGCTACAAAATATATTTGAAAAAACATGTGGCGGAAAACCGCTGCTGCTAAATATTTTTTCAATGGCTTCGGCGCATTGAGGAACATTGGAGGCATGTTTTAAAATGGCCACATTTCCAGCCATCAAAGTCGGCGCAGCAAACCTGAATACCTGCCAAAAAGGGAAGTTCCAAGGCATAATGGCCAAAATAGTACCCAATGGTTCATAATGAACAAAGCTTGTACTCGCATCAGAATCAATGATTTCAGCGGTCAAAAAATCTTCTGCATTGTCGGCATAGTATTCACAAACTTGTGCACACTTTTCTATTTCTGCAATGGCTTCCTGGATAGGTTTTCCCATTTCTGCAGTAATCATTTTGGCTAAATCTAATTTTTGAATTCTTAGGTTTGCTGCGCAACGTTCAAAAAGTTTTGCCCTTTCCTCAAAGCTGGTATTTTTAAAAGTACTAAAAGTGCTTTGGGCATTGATAAGGATGCTGTTGATTTGCTCAGGTGAATGTAAAGGATATTCCTTGAGAATTTCACCATTGTATGGATTGGTTGAAACTAACATAATCTAGGATGATTTTGAAATATAAGAATTGAAAAAATAAGATTAATCTAAAAAAAAGAGGAGACTAAGCTCCTCTTTTACTACTTTGTATTGTTTTAACTGCTTTTGCCGGTGCTGGTTTTGCTGTTTTTGCTTTTGTTGCTACTGGTTTTGCTGTTTTTGTAGTTTTAGTTGCTTTAGCATCTGTTTTTGGTTGTTCTTCAGTACTTTCTGCAGTTGTTTCAGTAATGGTATCAAATACTTCGGGTAAACCATTGGCTAAAATGGTGTACCAGTTTACAATTTTTTTGATGTCAGAAGGATATACCCTTTCAGTATCAAAATCAGGAACCATTGTGCCCAAAAAAGCTTTCAATTCTTCGTTGGAAGCTTTGGATGTAATGGTCAATGTTTTTCCATGTTTGCTATGGATTTTTACAAATACATCTTCTAACATTACGTTTCCACCTGCACTTGTAGTATAAATTGAAATTTCTTTTAATATAGAAACTTTGCTGTTCGTATTGGCAACCAATTTAACTTTTTGATTGTCAATTGATTCAAGGATAACACCTGTTCTTGTAGGTTTTAATACTTTAAACAATCCACTTTTTCCAGATACAGAGGCAATGTCGCGTAAATTCATTATAAATACTTTAATTAGATGAACAAGTTAGAATTTGCTTCAAACATAAACAAAATACATTTGAATTAAAAGCCTGACGCTTGAATGTTGGGGTTAATAAATGATTTATTTGTTTCGGTAATGAAATTCAGGATATTTTCTTTGCCAATACCTTTTTCAGAAGAAGTAATGAAATGTTCAGGAAATTCTTCAAATAATTCTAAAAGAGATTTTTTGAAAAGCGCGATGTTTTGTTCAGTTTTGAGGGCTGATTGTTTGTCTATTTTGGTGAAAATTAACACAAATGGAATCTCATTCATCCCTAGCCATTTTATGAAATAAAAATCTTTTTCCTGAGGGGGAAGCCTAGAATCAATCAACACACAAACGCACATAAGATTTTGTCGCTCCTTTAAGTACGTATTTATCATTTTTTTCCACTCGTCTTTTTTGTTCTCGCTTACTTTTGCCCAACCGTAACCTGGTAAATCGACCAGGTACCATTGGTCATTAATGTTGAAGTGGTTAATGGTTTGTGTCTTTCCTGGTTTTGAGGAGGTTTGGGCGAGTTTGCTATGGTTGGTGATCATGTTTATTAAGGATGATTTCCCTACATTTGAGCGGCCAATCATGGCGTATTCAGGCTTGTTGTCGGGGGGGCATTGACTTAATAAAACACTGCTTTTGATGAATGCTGCTTTTTTAATTATCATTTTTTGTTAAGAATAAGAATGCAAATATCTTGTTTTTTATTGTTTTTTTTATCTATTTTCGAATGTCGAATAATTGTGTGAATTTAACTATAAAATTGAAATATGAAACTATACTTTGTTTTTGCGAGAAAAGCTTTGTTGGGATTGGTTTTAACGGCTTCGTTATCAGTTGTTTCCCTGAATGTAATTGCCCAAGTACCCGCTAAAGATATCAAAAAATTAGAGAAAGAAGCTTTTGGCTACTTTGATGTAGATGAGTTTTCGGATGCATTACCTCTTTTATTGAAATTGGATAGTTTGAGACCAAATGATGCTCAAACACTATTTAAAATTGGTGTTTCTTTCTACAATTCACATGATCAATTCGATGCATTCAAGTATTTCGACCGCGTTAGAAGCATGGATTATCATAAAGACCATCATTTATTAGATTATTATTTAGGGATTTCTTATCAATTGAATAATAAATTTGATAATGCTATAGCGGCTTTTGAAAAATACAAATCAGAGTTTTTGTCAGAAAGCGATTATGAACCACATTTTACTGTAAGAGGAACTCCTGTAATATTAACTATTGCAGATATTGAGAGACAAATTGAAAACTGTAAGTACGCCAAAGAAATGGTGAAAAAACCAGTAAAAGTTAAGGTTGAAAATTTAGGACCTACTATTAATACCGCTGATCCTGAATATGCACCTGTAATTTCTGCTGACGAATCTAAATTAATCTTTACTGCAAGACGTCATACTACTTCAGGTGGGGAAAAAGATTTCGCTGACAATTTGCATTTTGAAGATGTTTATATTTCTTACCATGATGGTGATAAATGGTCTACCGCTGAAAATATGGGCGCAAAAGTAAATACTGCAGACCATGATGCAAGTATTGGTTTGTCTCCTGATGGTCAGGAATTGTTTATTTACAAATCTGATAAAAAGAACGAAAATGCGGGAGATATTTACATGAGTGCTTTGGAAGGTAAAGATTGGAGTATTCCTGTAAAATTGGGAGAAAGTATCAATACGCTAGGTATGGAGTCACATGCGAGTATTACTGCGGATGAAAAATTCTTGTTCTTTACAAGTAACAAGCCTGGAGGAGAAGGTGGATTGGATATTTATGTAAGTAAACGACTTCCTGACAATACTTGGGCATTGCCAGAAAGCGTAGGGAGCAAAATCAATACGAAGTATGATGAAGAAGCTCCTTTTATTCATCCAGATGGGAAAACATTGTATTTTAGTTCTGAAGGCCATAAAACAATGGGAGGGTTCGATATTTTCAAATCTGAATTTAATGAAAAAACAAATACCTGGTCCGAACCTGAAAATTTAGGTTTCCCAATCAATACTTCTGCAGATGATGTTTTTTTTGTATGGACTCCTGATGGTAAAAAGGCATATTTCTCTTCTTACAGGGAAGGTGGTTACGGTCATGAAGACATATATGTATTAACCAAAGAAAATGAAGAGATAAAATCATTGGTGGTGTTAACGGGTAATGTACTTTCAGCAGTTGACGGGAAGCCTGTTGGGGCAATCATTACTGTAATAGACAATGAATCCAAAAAGGTTGTTGCAAATTATAAAGCCAATACAGCCACTGGGCATTATGTGGTGATTTTGCCTGCTGGTAAAGATTATGGATTGAGTATTGAAGCAAAAAATTACTTGTTTTATTCAGAACACGTTTCTGCACCAGTTAACACTTATAAAGAAATTAAAAAAGATTACAAAGTTGAGCCTATTCAATCTGGAAGTGTGATCAACTTGAACAATGTGTTTTTTGAAACCAATTCTTCTGAATTGAAAGAATCTTCTTTCCCTGAATTAGATAAGGTGATTGATTTGTTAATGAAAAATCCAAGTTTGTATTTTAGAATTGATGGGCATACTGACAGTATTGGTGGTAAAAACAACAATTATATTTTGTCAAATTTAAGGACAGAATCTATTGCACAGTATTTAGTTAAAAATGGAGCTGCTCCTAACAGGTTAATCACCGTAGGGAATGGAGATACAGAACCTGCTGCAGAAAATAGTACTGAGGAAGGACGAGCCCAAAACAGAAGGGTTACCATTACCTTGATTGATTTTGAAAAAGACAAAAAATTGTACCAGGCATCTCTTGACAAGCAGGAGAAAATGGCACAAATGTTTAAAAGTGAATCGATGACGAAATCAGACAAAGTAGTCATTGACCCAAAAGCTACAAAAGTAGCTGTACCACTCATGAAAACGTTCCAAGATACTTGTGTGTATTTCTTTATGAATGATGTAAAAGTAAACGTAGAATCTAAGCTTATTTTGGATCAACTTGCATCTCTTTTAATTGAAAATCCTAAAGTATCCGTTGAATTAGATGGTTTTTACAGTGTTAAAGACGGCGAAAATCCGAGAAAACAATTGTATTTAAAACGCAGTGTTTGGGTAGCAGATTATTTGGCAAGTAAAAAAATTGACAGAAAAAGAATTGTGGTGAAAGATTTTGGTGGAGAAACCATTGATGGCACAGAAATCAGAGCAAACAGAAACCATAACCGTAGAGTTGAAATAAAAATTATCGGAAGGTAATTGTAGTTAGTTTTGAAATTCTTAAGAAGGGGCTGATGTGTTTTTAGCCCCTTTTTTTGATATTTCTCTTTGTTTTAAACAAATATCAATGACTTTCGTAAATCAATTGCGGTGTGTTTTCGAATAATAAAAAATGAGTCAAAAAGCGTTTCATTATATAATATTAATTGTTGTTTTACTTTGTAATTCATACATCGGTTTTGCCCAAAAAGATGTTGAATTGGTAAGGTTAGGCGATGAAATGTATACTTATGGAAGTAAAAGAGATGCCCTTGACATTTTTTTAAAAGCCATCAAAACCAATGATAAAAATGCCAGAGCGCATTTTATGGCGGGTAAATGTTACCTTGAAACCAATCAAATAAGATTGGCCCTGGATTTTTTGCAAAAGGCATTTAAAATGAATCCTAAAATTGATGAAGATGTACTTTTTCTTCTAGGTAAATCTTATCAAGGAAATTATAAATTTGATGATGCCCTTGAAAATTATTCAAAATTCAAGAAAAAACTTATAGCTGACAAAGAACACAAAGAAACCAATGTTGATGTTCTCAAAATGGTTGATAGAAAAATTTCAGAGTGTACCATTGCCAAAGAAATTGTGAAAGACACCGTTAAATTATATTTTAACCACACCCACGATTACATCAATTCTACTTCATCTGATTATGCCCCGGTAATTAGTAATGATGAAAAAACATTGTACTTCACTTCGCGCCGCCAAGGAAGTACTGGAGGTAAAAAAGACAACGACAACAATTACTTTGAAGATATTTATGTTTCCCACAAGGTAGATGGGAAATGGAGTAATCCTGAAAATATGGGTGCTCCAATCAACAGTGAATACCATGAAGGTTGTATTGGAATTTCTAAAGATGGAAAAGAACTCTATATCTACAAAGAAATTAATGCTGGAGACATTTATGTTTCGAAATTAAAAGACGGGAATAAATGGTCCAAACCGGAGCCTCTAAGCCCAATGGTCAATACTGATTTTTACGAACCTTCTGTTGCCTTGGCTGATTCTGGCAAAACCTTGTATTTCTCCAGCAATAAACCTGGCGGACAAGGCGGTTTGGATTTGTACATGAGTAAAAAAGATGACAAAGGAAACTGGCAGGAAGCCGTTAATTTAGGTCCTGAAGTCAATACTACCTCCGATGAGGATGGCCCTTTTTATGATCAAAATACCAGGTATTTGTATTTTAGTTCAGCTGGGCATAAAGGTATGGGTGGATATGATGTGTTTCGTGCAAAACAAGATTCTATCTCACATAAATGGAGTAAGCCGTATAATTTAGGCTATCCAATCAATTCTCCAGATGATGATATTTATTATACCTTAACTGCTG
>CALPQG020000146.1 GCA_943325655.2 Bifidobacterium breve
GCTCGTTTTGGAGATATTGGAATTTCGGCAAGTTTACCATTCAATAAAGACGAAGAATCTTCAGGAATTATTGATATGGAAGAGATTTTAGGTCCAGGAGAATTTCTTTTTGTTGACCAATCTCACTCTACACATCCAAATGCTGCATTGGTAGAAAACGGTCAGTTATTAAAATTATTTAATCCTGATACTTATAAAGCTTCTCAGGTAATCACCAGTGTTGAAACTACTGATGCAATTACTGCTGATCATATTAGCTTGTATCCAAATCCAACAGGAGATAAAGTAACCGTATCACTTTCTCTTGCGAAAAATGACCATGTAGCTGTACATATTCTTGACCTACAGGGTAAAGATGTATTGAGCACAGAAGCAGATTTTGCAGCAGGAAATCAAAAAGTTGAATTCAATACTTCTGGTTTAACATCAGGTGTTTACCTGGTAGAAGTTAAAACGTCAACTTCCACTACAAGAATTAAATTGATGGTGATCCATTAATCAGATTGTAAAATCATTGTGAAACCACCGGGATTTTGTCCCGGTGGTTTTCTTAGTTAAAAACAACATCGACATGAATAAATACTACCTCTCCGCATTATTCTTTTTTATAGCATTTTTAGCCATTTCATTTAAAACGATTCAAAGTAATAGTTATCAGCAGGCTTATGAATTAAAAATCAATGATTTTATAAAAAGCGAATCATTCCTGATCAAAACTGTACAGGAATGTAATCAGCTCTCAGGAACAAATATTGATAAAATTAAACAGGCCATTGGGGCATCAAGGAACAAAATGAAAAGCGCCGATATCTGGTTGCGCTATCTTGAGCCGCTGGCCTATAAAAAAATAAACAGTCCGCTTCCTGTAGAATGGGAAACAGAAGTGTTTGAAAAATTTGAAAAGCCATACAAAAGAGTTGGAGCCGGACTTACACTGGCAGAACTGTACCTTGAAGAAGAAAATCCTGATAAAGATACCTTGTTACATTTACTTACCCAGGCTGAAAAGGCTACGGGTAGCTTTCTTCATGATTCTATCGTTTCTAAAATCAAGACCTTTGACCATTTTTATTTTTGCAACAGGTTGTTTTTGCTGAACCTGGCATCCATTTATACCACAGGTTTTGAATGCCCGGATACTGCCCTCGTTATTCCTGAATTAAAAGTGATGCTTTCCGAAGTGAATACTATTTATGCTACATATAATCAGAGTTTCTCTTCTCAGCAGCTTAGTGCTCCATACATGACACTGTTTGCAGCCTGTATACAATTTGCTGTAAATCAGCCTGAACGCTACAGCCATTTTGATCATTTTACTTTTATTAAAGATTATGTCAATCCATTGTTTGCGCTTAACCAGCAACTGATCAGGCAATATGGCGCCTCTTCCCGTAGTAACCTCGATTATGCCTTAAATAAAACGGCAGCATCAATCTTTGATAAGAGTCTTTACATGGGACAAATCACCAAGGGCATTTTTCTCAGGGTAAATGATGAACAGACTTTGCAAACCATTGACCGCTTGGGTGAAATGCTTTTTTTTGATCCGATATTGTCGGCCAATAATCAAAGGAGCTGCGTCTCCTGTCACGATCCAAAACAATTTTTTACCGATACCTTGAGAAGTACTTCATTGCAGTTCAATGAAAAAGAATTTCTACCCAGAAACTCACCTTCATTGCTCAATACACCATTTAACCACCTGGCCATGCTTGACGGAAAGCACCATACTTTGCAGCATCAGGGTAAAGCCGTTATTACCAATCCGATTGAAATGGGAAGTAATGAAAATGAAGTATTAGAAAAAATATTAAGCTGTAAAGAGTATAAAGCCGGATTTACCAAACTATTAAAACATACCCCTCAGGAAAAGGAAATAACATTGGAGCATATCGTATCGGCACTTACCTTTTATTATGGTAAATTCAGTAATGGTACTGCAGCTTTTGATAATGCTATGAATAATAAAACACCTGTTAACAAAGAAGTTATAGAAGGATTTAACTTGTTTATGAGTAAATCTCAGTGCGCCTCCTGTCATTTTGTACCCCAGTTTAATGGTGTAAAGCCTCCTTATATAGGATCAGAATTTGAAGTTTTGGGCACACCTGAAGATCCACATTACAAAAGTTTGAGCAAAGATAAAGGCAGGCATGACGTAAATCCTGCAACGGAAACCATGAATGCCTTTAGAACAGGTACACTACGGAACGCTGAAAAAACGAAGCCCTATATGCATAACGGTGTTTTCAAAACCCTCGATGAAGTCATTGAATTTTACAATGGAGGAGGAGGTGCAGGAAGAGGGCTCGTAGTTGAAAACCAGACTTTGTCATCCGATTCCTTAAGGCTTACAAAAAAAGAAAAAATACAGTTAATATCGTTTATCAAATCATTAAATGAAGAAATTATTTTGGAGGTAACACCTGAAAAATTACCGCTTTCCAAAAACAAGACATTTAATACAAGGAAAGTAGGAGGAGAGTATTAGTATGAAATTTATGATAAAAAAAGAACATATAGCTATGATTGTTTTATTGATGATTGCAGTGCTGAGTTGTATGGGGCCTAAGAAAGTGGCTTATGATTTCCCTTCGACCATGAATGAAAGTGTTCAAAAAGAATATTTAAGACAATGTGAAAAAGGTGCAGTATTGTATGAAATCAGTTGTTCCGGATGTCATACAAAGAAAAGTATGCTCAGTAAAAAGATTCCTGATTTTACTGCCGACCAAATATATGGTTATGAGATTCGCCGTTCGAATAAAAACCATGAAAATGCATTGACGGCTGAGACCGTTACAACCGAAGAGTTGGGCTATATCCTTAATTTTCTGATGTACAAAAAGAGAAGTGGTTTGCTACACAAGGGTACTCATGTAGAAAATTAAAATTTTATTTTACAATAATTTCTTAATGATGTCTTCAACAGTTAATCCTTCTGCTTCAGCTTTGAAGTTCCTGATAATTCTGTGACGTAGTACTGCTGTGGCAACTGCCTGTACGTCTTCAATATCTGGAGCATATTTCCCATTGATCAAAGCATTGCATTTGGCTGCCAATATCAAACTTTGAGAAGCTCTTGGGCCAGCACCCCATTCTAAAAACTGGTTACTCAATGCTGAAGCCATTGGATAATTTGGACGTGTGGAGTGGACCAATTTAACCGCATACTCTACTACATTGTCAGTAACAGGTACTTTTTTAACCAGCTGCTGGAATTCTAAAATTTCTTCGGCACCAATAATTTTTTCAATCTTGGCAACCGTATTTCCTGTGGTGTTTTTTACGATTTGAACTTCTGATTCAAAAGAAGGATAATCAAGAATGATGTTGAATAAAAACCTGTCCAACTGCGCTTCAGGCAAAGGATAGGTTCCTTCTTGTTCAATAGGGTTTTGGGTGGCCAATACAAAAAATGGTTCTTCTAACACATGGGTTAGCCCTGCGATGGTGACGGTATGCTCCTGCATGGCTTCCAATAAAGCAGCTTGCGTTTTTGGAGGCGTACGGTTAATTTCATCTGCCAAAATGATGTTTGAAAAAATTGGTCCTTTAATGAATTTAAGGTTCCTATTGATGTCAAGGGTTTCAGAACCTGTAATGTCAGAAGGCATTAAATCAGGCGTAAACTGAATTCTTTTAAAATCCAGGGACAAGGCCTCAGAAATGGTGTTGATCAACAAGGTTTTTGCCAAGCCGGGAACACCCACCAAAAGACAATGCCCTTTACAAAATATGGCTGTCAGTACCAATTTAACAACTTCTTCTTGCCCAATAATTACTTTGGAAATTTCGGTATTTAATTTTTTGTAAACTGCATGCAATGCATCTGCTGCTTCAACATCTGATCTCATCATAAATAATCTTTAATGGTTAATTGAATAACGCTATTTTAAAATATCACAGGTTTTGTATTCGTCATCTACATCAATAAATACTTCGCTTTTGGTTTTGGCAAACCATTCGGCAAGTACTTTATTTTTGCGTTCTGCTATAGCTGCGGCCAATATTTTTTGGTAATCATCATTGAAATTGGCCTTGTGTGGCGCCATGATTTTTTTCAAATAAATGACCCTCATCGCTTCTTTTCCTTCAGGAGTTCTGTATGGAATTGGATGTGTGATGTCACCGACTTTCATGGTATCGATTACAAAAAACACACTTGGGTCAAGGTTTTCTACCGGCATCATGGTCGCTCCAGATTTTGGGTCCACCATCAATCCACCTGATTCGGCAGTCACTTTGTCTTGTGAAAAATCTTTGGCCGCTTTAGAAAATGAAATAGAATCCGTTACTATTTTAGTTCTTATTCTTTCTAAGGTTGCTGTGGTCGCTTGAATGTCAAGGGTAGAAGAAGCTGGCTTAATCAATATGTGGCGGGTATTGAATTCAGATCCCCTTCTTTCAATCATCTGAATGAGGTGAAACCCAAATTGAGATTCAACAATCTCAGAAAGTTCTCCTGGTTTTAGTTTTAACGATGCGGCTTCATATTCAGGAACCAATTCTCCTTTTTTGAAAAAGCCCAGCTCACCACCGTTGGCGCCAGATCCTGGATCCTGAGAATACAATTTTGCCAAATCAGCGAAGCCTTCTCCTGCAACAATTCTGACTTTTAATTTTTGTAATGTTTCCTGTGCTTCCTTTTTTTGTTCTTTTCCTATTGATGCTTCAATCACAATTTCGCCCACTTCAGCTTCTTTGGAGAAATAAGGTAAGCTGTCGTTAGGAATTTGCGCATAAAATTTCTTTACTTCTCCAGGCGTAAGTTTGATGTTTCCAGAAATTTTGTCCTGCATTTTTTGTCCTACCATTTGCTCTTTTACCTGACGGCGCAAGTCTTTTTTGAGCTCAGCAATTGACTTGTTGTAATATTCTTCCAGTTTTTCTTCAGACCCAATTTGCTGTACGAAATAGGCCATTCTTCTTTCCAATTGGTCATCTACCATTTTATCATCTACGGTAACGGAGTCTATATCAGCTTTGGCCAGTAAAAGTTTGTTGATCAATAATGATTCAAGTACCGAACAACGGATGTTTTCATTGCTAAACTTAAATTGGTTGTTGGCCATATACTGCAAATACATGACTTCCATTTCGGATTTTAATACGACATGGTTATCCACTTTCCCGATGATTTTTTCTACCACTTGCCTGTTAGACAAAGGTTGCGCAACAGCACTCCCTATGGCGAAAAACAGACTTATAAAAATTAATGTTTTTAAATAGCTCAATGTAGTATTTTTCATTTTTTATTGAATTCAATTTCTTGCTTGTCTAAAGCTTCTTTGTAACATTTGTCTTCAAACAAAGCCCATTTTTTTGTTTTACGGTCGTGAACAATGGTCGCTTTTAATTTGTCTGTATTGTAAGTCAATGGTGCCAAACTACCAACTGTTTTGATATCTTCTATCATCAATAAATAGATATTGTCTTCATCGGTAATTTCGAAATTTCCCTTTCGTTCATACTTTTTTAAATGTGTTGCAAAAGGTGTTTCGGCAACCAATACGTCCAAATCAATCCAGTGTCCGTTTTGAATTTTAAACTGTTCTGCAAAGCGCAAACAGATAGATTTTAACTCCTTGTTTTCTTTCTCCGACAGCTTGGTAATCAACGATCGGATCAGGTCTATTTTAGGTGCTTTTCGGTTGATGACAATAAACTTCGCTTTTACAATGGTGCTGTTGAGTCTATTCTCTTCAGGCATTTTTTTCAATTCTGACAGCAGCTCTTTTTCTGAAACCAAAGTATCTATCTCATTGGCAAAGAAATCGGTTTTGTATTGGTGCATCAATAAGGTGTTCCTGTATTCATTTACCTTTTTATCAATCTCAGGAGTTGACTTACTTTTTTGTTTGCAAACATGCACCATGGTTTGAAACCTTATCCAATCCTGCACAAATTGATGGATCAAAGTGATGCTGTCTTTTGAACTCAAATGTTCATTTTCAAGGGATGGCAAATCCGCATCAGTGAGCGTTTCGTCATATACTTTTGCAATGGTGTTATCGGTAGCCTGTGTCTTGTCTTTTCCCTCTTTTTTATCTCCGCATTGGGTAAATAAAAGGGTTGAAAATAAACAAAGCAAAAAGCAAACATCCTTCGCTTGATTTTTAATCAAACAAAGGATGTTGTTGTGAAGTCCCAATATAAAATTGTTATTCAGTGGCATTATTTTTTTACGAGTTTATTCAACTCATCGGTATTGATTTTTACTGGATAACTCACTTTAAGGCTGCTGATCCATTCTTTTTCCAAATAATTTTGATAATCAGAAATAGTTTGTCCTTTAACTTCATCTAATTTTTTGTTTCTTGGCTCTTCAACTTTTCTGACACGAATCAAAATAACCCTTCCGTCTTTTTCCAAAATTTGATCGCCTTCTTTCCAATCTATTGCATCCGCATTGATGTTGTCTCCTTTTTGAAACATTCCCTGAGTTACTTGAACTGCTAAAGGTTGTTTTTCATTGAATAATTTCTCCAATGCAGTATTAGAAGTTGACATGTATTTGAATCCAACTTTGCTTGTTTTGATTTTTGCATTTGAAAGAGAGACAACAGCTCCCGCCAAATCATTCACTGAAATACGGGAAGAATCTACTTTTTGAGCTTTCAAAAAGTCATTAACCAATTGGGCTCTTTTCAATGAAATTTTAGTCGAGGCTAAAGTTTTAAGTTCAGCAGCATCTGCATAACCATTGATTTCAAGCACTA
>CALPQG020000147.1 GCA_943325655.2 Bifidobacterium breve
CGGGGTTCGATAATTGATGCATGGCCGTATACTCATCCGAACCAATCAAAAAGGCATAATCGGAACCATGTCTTTTATTGCCGGCAACTTCATCGGGTGCATTTTTATTGAAAATTCTATAAATATGTACCGTATCTTCTTGGGTTCTTTTTTCATTGTCTATGGCTTTTACAATGATCTGATTGTCGTAATACGCTAATCGTACTTCTTTCGAAAAATTACCGTTTGAATCAGGTTTTGTTTCAATGCCATTCACCAATAATATAAATAAACCTGCAGGTGCTTGAATGTTTCCTTTTACAAGCATGGTTCTTTCTTCGGTTTTAACAGGTTCTTTTGGGGTAGTTTTGGGTGATAAGTCGGTAAAGACAGGACTTTGTAAAGTGATGCCCGATTGGTATTTTTTAGCAGACTTTAAGCTGAGGTATTTTTGAGTAGGTTTGATGTGTAAGGTAGACAGGTCGTAAAGTTTTGTTTTTAAATCTAAATCTGCTACAGCCAAATATTTGCCATCGGCACTAAAGGACAAGCCTAAAAATTTATAAAAACCTTGGAGAGTGTGGCTATTTTCTGCCATTTCTAATGACCAAATCCTTACTTCATTGCCAAGACAACCGCTGGCAAGGTATTTTCCGTCACTGCTAAATTCAAGGTCATACACATCATTGGCATGGCCATCGAATGTTTTTTTGAGTGCTCCAATGGTTACATCCCAAATCTTCACATTCTCGTCATCTGTTCCAGTGGCAATTAACCTATCATCAGAACTAAAAGCCACGCTTCTTACCCTGCCACTGTTGGGGTTAAATTGTTTTTCAATTTGATCCGTTTGGAGGTTGTAAATTTTTACGGTGCCGTCATAACTGCCACTTGCAAGCAGTAAACCCTGTTTGCTAAAGGCCACGGTTGATACTTCTTTTTTGTGGTAAGTGAGGGTTTTATGCAAGGCTCCTGTACTTAAATTCCAAATTTTTACGGTTTTATCGACACTGCCAGAAGCCAAATATTTACCATCGGCACTAAACGAAAGGGACGTAACAGTGGCTTCATGACCTGTAAAGTTAAATTTCACGACCCCGCCTGCCACATTCCATACCAATACTTTTTTGTCTTTTCCGCCTGAGGCAAGCATTTGTCCGTCGGCACTAAAACATACTTTCAATATCATGTCAGTATGCTCTTCGAGTAGGTTGTCTACCGATTTGGTGTCAACATTCCAAAAGTATATTTTGCCGTCTACACTGGCCGTGGCAAGTCTGCCATCTACAGAAAAAGCTACCGAACTCGCCATTTTCTTGTCGGTGTCGATGCTGGTAAACGGTAATTCTTGCGCTAAAACTTGGCCTGAAAAGCACAGTAAGCATACGAGCAAGCTTTTAAAACAAAGGCTAAATATATGTTTCAATGGCATGTATTGGGTCAATAATTGGTTTGTATTCGTGCTGTTTCTCGACTCAGTGGGCACAACTGTTATTGGGCTTGTATTCGTGTGACCACTTATATCGTGTGGCGCGAATGAGCTTTTTCAATATATTCGCGCCAAACGAATGAGAAGTCTAAATTAATATAAACTTTTACTTTGTCCAAATGCGAATCGCATACCTACTTGCAGGAGCATGTAATTTAATTTTGACGTATTTTCGGGAAACAAGGACGTAGAGGTATAGCTACTTGCCGAGTTGGTGAATACATAATTGATAGACGTAAATAAGGTGTATTTCTTTTTAAGGGTAAAGTCTGTCCCTACCCCAATAATAGCGCCTGTACTTGTAAAGCCTGTTTTTATTTCAGGATAGTTATGCACTTGAGAAGTAAGGCTAATGTGTTGTGCGTCATCGTTGACCGTAGGGGTTTCTGTAGCGGCATTGGCTTTTTGACTAATGGTAATATTGTTGAGGTCTACTTCAACGGTAATAAAAGGAGAAAAAGCTTTGTCAAAAGGAATGATATTGTATTTGGCTGCTAATCCTACTTGGCTTGTGGCCATGTTGTAATTGGGTTTGGTGCCGTAGGAGAAACCCAACACAGGGCCTATACCAATAAAGTGATTGATGTTGTATTGTAATCCAACCCTTACGCCAGGAATAGAATTATAACCTGCATAAATGTTTTCACTTTGCACTGCACCGGCTTTGTTGTAAAACGGGGTACCAAGCGCCGCAGTAAGGGCAATTTTTCTTTCCAACTGTGCCCATCCAAGTACTGAAGAACCGATGAAGAGGATAAATAGTATTGTCTTTTTCATATTAATTACATTTTGGCAATAAAATAGTTTGACATCCTCCTTGGGTAATTTTTACTTTTCCTTGCCAAACACAACTGTTTTTCAATGATTCCGCGGTGTAGGTATAGGTGCCGGTGTCTCTTGCTGCGGATACCGAATAATAATCAAAACAGGCTGGGGTAGTGTCGGTATACTTGTTGATATTGCCTAGTACATCGGCATTGTCTAGGGTGATTTTGATAGGTAAATTGTCTTTGTTTGCTGCATCAACATAAAAATTTACACTCCCTGCATAACAAGCATTTAAACTGATAGGGGCAAAACTTTCGGTGGTTCCAACATTTATTTCTCCTCCCCAATAACAACCTTTAGGCGATTTTGCATGCCATTTGGTGAGGCCCGCACTGAACTTAAAATTCAATACTCCCGCTTGGTTGGGTTGGGTTACAGCACCATTGGCAACGGAAGTCATGTCAATGCCTACTGTATCGTCATCGAGGTATAGTTTTACGGGTAAATTGGCTTCCATGCCTGCAGGAATAAAAAAGCCAATTACACTTTTGGCTTGTTTTAATTGAATTTGCGCAAAAGTATTGGAGCCCTGTGATAAGCCTTTGGTAAATTTAAAGGTTTGTTCGTAATTGTTTAAATCAACATACCTTGCCCTGTCGCGGTATTCCACTAAAAAATAATACTCTTTATCGGTATTTAATTCTTTGAAACTTACTTTTCCTGAAGTATCAGTACTCGCTTTGGCGGCATAACCTTCATATATGCCGTTGTTTTTACTGTTCATGTACGCATCAATGTCGTCATACATCCGCACTTCTGCAGCAGCCTGCGCTTTGGAAGAATCGTTTAAGATGGTCAGCGTGACACTTGCCGGATCATAAATAATTTCTTGTGTTTCGCTACAAGCACCAAGCAAAACGATGCTAAAGAGGAGTAGGCTTAGGGTTTTAAACATAGGATGTATGGGTGGTATTATTTTCATGTTATCGATTGGAAATTGATGGTTTTAAAATTATTTTTTTACGATGGATTGATGGTGTAATTTATCCTCTATCAACAGTTGCAGGGAATAGATGCCACTTGGCAAATCTGTTATTGTGAGTGCATAATCAAATGATTCAGCTGTTTTTGCTGCTGTCATTGATTTCATAAGCATGCCTTGTGCATTGTACACTTGTATCGCCACCATTCCTCGTGAAGGCATTCGCCAATGGATAGAGACAATGTCTGTACTTGGATTAGGCGAAACTATTGCTCTACTTTCAGACAGATTTACAAAGCTTACCGCACTGTCTTGGATCATGTCAGTCTTTAATTCACTTAAATTGTCATCATTGATGGTGTAGTCAAGACTAAAGTGGGCACATCCATTTTTATCGGTATTTTTAATTTTATACCGTCCATTAACATATATCGGCAACTCTTGCGTGTTGCTATTTGCAATGTAATAGTTATTGATATACCATTGGTAGCTTTCCGCCGGTGAGCTTTTGAGTCTTGATGGTGCCCTAAGTTTGGAAATAGTGGGTAATGAATCAGGATCTACATTCACATACATGGGCGAGGAACTGATGCCACAACTTGCTTTATTTAACCCAATTATTGAATATACGCCTGACAATGATGGGCTAATGATAGAATCTGTTTCACCTACCAACTTTTTAGCATTGTAATACCATTGGTAATTAACGATACTATCGCCAATAGCAAATAATGCGTACGATTTAGTACACAATGACTGTTGTTGTGAAAACAGATTGAACATTGCCGGACTTTTAGCTATGTTCACTTTAATGGTTGAAAATAGGGTGTCTGTTGGCGAAACCACATTTACCCTGTACCAACCAGTATCTGCCATGGTAATATTATAAATACTTGGGCTTTGTAATTGACTTGTAAATCCATTTGGTCCCGACCATTCGTATTTACCATCTTTTACTGCCGTAGAGGTAAATTTTAATTCTTTACCCGTACAAAGTGGATTTGGGATTTCAACAATCAAACTTGTACTTCCTGCCAATACCCTAAATGTATGCATTACAACTGCCGCTGCTGCGATGCTACTGCCATCGCCTTCTTGGTAGGCATAGATGGTGACATTGCCAATGCCGATAGGAACGATGGTGTCATGGCGTAAAACTACTGGTCCCGATACTAGCTTGTATTTTACTTTTAACCCTTGGTCTGAACTTGCCATTAATGTATAAAAATTATCGAATCCATAGATCAAATCAGGGATTTTTGGAAAGGTAATTTTTTGTGCAATACAAGCTTTGATAATTAAAAGGAAAGGGGTTTTGGTTGTGCTTTCACAGGAGCCGTCTTTGATAATTGTGCTGGCATACATACTTGTGCTCGTCGCAGATAAGCTATCTGTTACTATAGAATCACCTTGTGCAAAGTAGCTTGTACTTGTATCTGTTTTATACCAGCGTACACTTAAGCCTGGTACAATTGATTTGGGTTTACACAAAAATGTTCCCGATCCACATCTCACTTGTGTAAATACCGCTGGTTTGGGTAGTACTTGGTATACAGTAACTGCCGCTGCTTTTCTTGGACCGTTACAAGTAGTGCCAATTTCTGCCACATAATAATTGGTAGAGGCAGTCAAGGTAGGGGTAATAAATACACTGTCATTTACAGCCGTCAAAGGGGTGCCTCCCCATGAATCGTTGTACCATGCATATTTTTGTTTGGTTTTACCACTCGCCGTCAATGTTGCGGTGCCTGATCCTCCACAAATGATGCCTGCATCAACGGTGTCAGGAAATGGGGGAGGTGAAATACAAACTTCAAATGTAAAACGCTCTGTTAGGCCCCAAAAGTTTTGTGAACTCCTGAATCGATAACTTAACATGTGCATTCCTGGCAATAAGGTGTCTATCAATACCGATCCTGCTATATCAATAGCCGTATCGGCATTAAATACAAAGGCAATACCTTTTCCGTACCCTGGGTCAATTGATCCAAGATAATATTCTCCATAAATTAAACTTGATTGGGGCGAATAGGCTATTGAATCTGGTTTTGACGGATTGCTGTTGGTAGTGTCATTTACCCAAAATGGATAGTTAAGTGCCGTACTCCATCTTCCTAAGCTGTCGCAAACACGGGCATACAATTTATGGGTACCGGTGCTTAACCCTGTGACCACATAACTCAAATTGCTAAGGGCAACTGAATCTCCTGCGGCCATGGGAATGGCGGTGCCTTTGCCCAAGCCGGGGTCTTTATCTATGAAATATTCAGCTTTTTGAAGTGAATAGCCATTAGGGTATACATTGTTCACCGCTGTGGTTTGGCTGTTGGTGGTGTCATTTACCCAAAATGGATAGGCTAATGCTGTACTCCATCTTCCTATGCTGTCGCAAACACGGGCATACAGTTTATGGGGACCAGTGCCTAATCCTGTGACCACATAACTCACATTGCTAAGGGCAACTGAATCTCCTGCGGCCATGGGAATGGCGTTGCCTTTGCCCAAGCCGGGGTCTTTGTCTATGAAATATTCTGCTTTTTGTAGTGAATAGCCATAAGGGTACACATTGTTCACCGCTGTGGTTTGGCTGTTGGTGGTGTCATTTACCCAAAATGGATAGTTAAGTGCCGTACTCCATCTTCCTAAGCTGTCGCAAACACGGGCATACAGTTTATGGGTACCGGTGCTTAATCCTGTGACCACATAACTCACATTGCTAAGGGCAACTGAATCTCCTGCAGCCATGGGAATGGCGTTGCCTTTGCCCAAACCGGGGTCTTTGTCTATGAAATATTCAGCTTTTTGTAGTGAATAGCCATTAGGGTACACATTGTTCATGGTTTGTGTTTGCCCTATGCCCATTATGCCATACAAAAAGCACAAGAGAAGGATGATTTTTTTCATTGTCAGGTTAATTTAGATTGGAAGTCTTGTTACCATACCGATTGTACCAATCTATTTTAACGATTTTGCTTTGAGGTTAAATTTTAAAGTAGCTCCTGGTGCCACGGTTTGATTTTGAACTCTAATGGACGTTACCACAGGTAAGGCACCTGGGCTACGGGTATATACTACGCCTTTTGGCCAAGGATTAACATTGCCATATACGCCTACCTCTGTGCCATCTACACCATAAGTCAGTGCGGGAGAACCTGCTTTTAAAGCGTAACTTAAAGAAATTAAATTAGCATCTGTAATTGTGCCCACAGCCGATTCAGCAAATATTGTCGTCATGTCTTGGTTGCTTAAATTACCTGTTGGTAAATCAGCCGTTCCTTGTACATTGTTGGCATAGCTATTGACCAAAGATGTTTCGGCCCCAGAGCTGGAATAAAAAATATTATTGGTAAAGGCACTGCCATTAAAACCAGAAATTGGACTTGCTCCTAAAAAAATATTATTGGATACGTTGCAATTGGTACCGTTTAATATACGACAAGTTATTACGTTGTTA
>CALPQG020000148.1 GCA_943325655.2 Bifidobacterium breve
CATTGGAAGCATACTGATTGTATGTGTGGTAACCAAAAGTATAACCAATAGCAGAAGGTTGTTCCCAAAAGATGGCTTTAGAAGCCGTTCCTAAATTGCCCAGGTTTTGGTAAATATTGTCTTTAAAATACAGTTTTTCATAGCGTTGTATCGTAGCATCAAAACTTGAATCAGGAGAAAATTGGGTAGTATCGTCTTTAAAAATTTCATTTTCAGTAAAGTACTTGGTTGAATGATAACCATAAACCTGTTTGGTAGAATCATCAAGAATTTGAGCATTTACTTGAAAGGTAAAAACACAGCAGACAGAAAGGATGTAATAAAAACAATTGTTCATTCAATACTTATTTAACCTGTTCTTTGTTCATGATCAGGGCCTCTCCAGAAATCGTCGTTTTGCCTGTTTGACTGTCAATAATTTTTGTTTCAATCAAAACCCTGTTTTTCGCAATGTCGATTTCTTTGACCGTAAAAATGGCTTCGTAATTTTGATCCACAAACATGGGTCTTAAAAACTCCATTGCCTGTTTCAAATAGACACTTCCAGGCCCTGGAAATTTTGTACCCAATACCATTGAAAATATACTTCCGCCCAAAAATCCATGCATGATGGGTTTCTTGAATGGAGTGGTTGCAGCAAATTCAGGATCTAAATGCAAAGGATTGGTGTCACCAGAAACCTGAGCAAAATCATTTACCTGATCCTGACTGAAAACAAATTGATGTTTGTATGTTTGTCCTATTTCCATAGTAATTGTATTTTCAATTGAATGTACAGCTTTATATTAAACCTTCGACAATTCTTCAATCAACCAATCAACCTGCTCCACTGAAACAGCAGGAAAATTAGCGATACGAACTTGTTTGTCTTTGTAATTGCCATATCCAGCACCCAAAACGATGTTTTTGGTTTTTAATTTAGCAATCAAATCAGAAGCTTCGCCAGTAGTATTTGCCACCACAACGGTTGGAGAACGGTGTGCAGGATTTTGCACAAAGATATCTAACAAAGGTGATTTCTCCGCAAAAGCATATAATTTTGACGCTTTAAGATCTGTCTCTTTTCTGATGGTATCCGCTCCTTTTTGAAGCATATCACCTGTAACTTTCGCCAATAAGTAAATCCCAAAAACATTTGGCGTTGAAGGTGTTTCAAATTTACTTCCATTGCTCAACAACGAAGGTAAACTATGGTAAGTACCGATAGATTTGCCTTTTGCTTTAAGTGCATTGGCTTTTTCAATGCAACGGTCGTTCACCATCCAAACGCCCAAACCAGCGGGCAAACCCATTCCTTTCTGTACTGAAAAGAATACTGAATCTATGGCAGTAAAGTCAAACTGAGGATAAGGCACTGAAGAAACTGCATCTACGGCAATAATGGCGTTTGGATTTTTGGCACGTAATGTATGAATATCATTGGCTGGCATCATTACGCCTGAACTTGTTTCATTGTGTGTGACACAAATCAATTCTGTTTCAGATGGAATTTCATACGTATTGATATCAAAACCAGATCCAAAAGGTACTTCAAACTTGGTTGCGGTATTTCCCAATTCGGTTGAAAACTCATAGAATTTTTTGGAGAATGAGCCATTTACAAAATGTGTACTATGACTTTCAACAGTATTCTGAAGAATTCTTTCCCATATTTCTGTTGCCGAACCCGTAAAAAATATTTTAAAATCCTGAGGAACACCCAACAGCGCCCTAATGTTTTGATCTGCTTCCTGGTAAATTACCTGAAACTGTTTCCCTCTGTGTGAGATAGAACCAATATTTTCTTTCAATGCATTGAATACATGAGATTCAACTGTAGGATAAAGTTGTGCAGGTCCGGGAGTAAAGAATATTTTAGACATAGTTGATAGTTGACAGTTTATAGGTGTTAGTTAACAAGTGATTGGTGATAGAAATATAACTATCACTTATCAAAATCAATTGTCACTTTCCTTCAAGTATTTCACGATTAATTTTGCAGTGGTATCAGAAGCGCCAACACCACCAATTAAAGCTTGAAGTTCAGCATAACCTTCTTTTTGAGTTTTAATAAAATCAGGTTTTTCAGTAATTTTAGTCAATTCATCGACCAGGTTTCTGGGAATAAAATCATCCTGAATTAGTTCTTTAACTACCTGTTTGTCAACAATTAAATTGACTAAAGAAATAAACTTCACTTTAATCAAAGCCTTTACAATCAAGTAGGTAAATCCGCTGGTTTTGTAACAAACCACTTGAGGTACCCCAAACAAAGCCGTTTCTAAAGTAGCAGTACCAGAAGTCACAATGGCAGCTTTTGCATTGGCCAATATATCGTAAGGTTGTTCGTAGATAATTTTCAAATCTTTGTCACGGTTAAACATTTCATAATATTCTTCTGAAAGATTTGAAACTGCAGCCACCACAAATTGGTATTTCCTAAACACAGGAACAACATTGACCATATAATGTAGCATTTGAACTACTTCCTGCTGGCGACTTCCTGGAAGTACAGCTATAATTTCGCGTTCGTCTAATTGGTTGTCAGCCTTAAAGCTAGGATTAGGCACGAATTCATGGATAGCATCAAAAACTGGGTTGCCCACATAATCTACTTCAAAATCAAATTTCTTGTAAAATTCTTTTTCAAAAGGAATAATGACAAACATTTTATCCACCAAACGTTTGATTTTATGTGCCCTAGATTGGTTCCAAGCCCATATTTTAGGTGAAATATAATAGTATACTTTAATTCCAGCTTTTTTTGCAGCGGCCGCAACCCTTAAATTAAAGCCAGAAAAATCAACCAAAATCAATACATCGGGATTGTATTCAATTAAATCTGCTTTGCACGATTTGAGGTTTTTTGAAATGGTAGCAAGGTTTGAAAGGACTTCCCAAAACCCCATCAATGAAATATCTTTGTAGTGACGGTACATTTCTCCCCCTGCACTTTGCATCATTTCACCCCCTAAAAATCGAAATTCTGCTTTGTCGTCTTCTTTTTTAAGTGATTTAATCAAGTTCGAAGCATGTAAGTCTCCTGAACGTTCTCCTGCAATAAGGTAATATCTCAATGTATACTTTTTAAAATTAACGAATTATCAACCAAATTTTACCCAAAATATTCTACAAAATTCCTTGGGGTTTCATACAATTTAATAGAATGTAACGCAGCATTTGGAGCCAACTCTTTGATTGCTGGTGCCAATATTTTCCAAAATTCCATGGCCAATATTTCAGTACTTGCAAATTTATCGGTCATAAAATCTACATCTAAATTCAGGTTTTTATGATCCACCTTGTCAATTACTTCTTTACGAATAAGTACACTCAGTTTTTTCAAATCAATCACAAATCCAGAGTCGGTAGCTGGCTCACCCTTAACAGTTACAATTAAATCAAAATTATGCCCATGCCAATTGTGGTTACAACAAGGGCCAAAAACTTCTACATTTTTTTCCTCTGACCAATTGGCATTGTATAATTTATGTGCAGCATTAAAATGTTCTACTCTACTGATGTAAATCATTTATTTATAAATAGGTGGTACAAATCAAAAACAAAAATCGCAGTTTAATTTCGATAAAAAAATGATTTTCTTCATTTAGTTGGTTTTCATTTCATAATACTTGAATGAATGAATTTGAATTCCAAGTTTAGTTATTGGTTTTCAAGTGTTAAAAGCCGTTTCAAAAAACACCCCCTCACTTTGGATCTTTTCATTAATGGTTATAAAATAGCGAGTCGAATTTTATTTTTTAAAATCACTTAACTGTTAAGCAAATAAATATATATTTGTAATAAGTGTATTAGAACACCAAAAAGTGAAGTCCAGTCATCACTTCAAAAACGGGGCGTACCTGAAAGGCCATAAGAGTAAGTTTAATTATTACCAAGTTTTAATATGCAGGCAGATAAAGTTGATTTGTTTATAATGACCAATAGCAAAAATTTTGAAGGTTATAATATTCCATTCATAAGAGAAAAATTGTTATCACTTGAAGATGACAGGTGGATCATGTTACAAACTTTAGCATTAAAAGACCCAACCACCACTTTAATCATCTCCCTTTTCGCAGGAAGTATTGGCGTAGATAGGTTTTTTATTGGTGATGTAGGACTTGGAGTGGCTAAATTACTCACCTGTGGTGGTTTTGGAATTTGGACTATCGTTGATTGGTTCATGATCATGAAACGCACCCGTGAAAAAAATATGGAAAAAATACAGACCCTATTTTTCTAAGACATGTCAAAAAACCAACTTTATTTTTTTATAATAGCTGGTTTTATGATAGGAACCTGTTGGATTTACTTTCAAGTATATCCAACAGGTTTTATCAATTCTTTTCCAATTAAAGGCTGCCTGATTAAAAACGTGACCAATTTCCCGTGTCCAACCTGTGGAACCTCTAGGGCAATTGTCTATTTATTTCATGGCAATTTCATTCAGTCTATATTAACCAATCCACTGGGAATTATCTCTTTAATGCTCATTTTAATTTCCGTTAGTATTGTCATTTATGACCTCCTATTTCAAAGAAATACTTTGGTTATACTTTTTAAAAAAGCAGAAACGTTATTAGTCAAAAAATATATTTACCTTCCACTTATCTTTCTATTAATTGTAAATTGGATTTGGAACAACTATAAAAACCTATGAACGGCAATATTAATTTCCCCTATAAACCTCACGAATCAGAAGCAGAAAGCGCTTCTAACAGTTATTTAATGTCATTGGTAACAGTTATCGCTGGTTTACCTTTGCCAATCATCAATTTACTGGGAACAGTAATTTTTTACTTTGGAAATAGAAAAGGCACCTATTTTGAAAGGTGGCATTGTACCCAGGCACTGCTCAACCAAATTGCCTTGTTCATCACCAATACTATTGGTTTTTCCTGGTCATTGTCCATCCTTTTTAGTGACAATCAATTGAGCAACCAATACATTGGCTATATGGTAGTAATTGTAGGGGTCAATATCATTGAATTTATTACCAATATTTATACTGCTATTCAAACCAGAAAAGGAATTCATGTTGAATGGATTTTCTTTGGAAGTTTAACAAATTTAATTTGTAAAGAATAAAAACATGCAAAAAATACTACTACAATTTATACTCATCGCAGGTTTGTTTTTGGGTATTTGGCAAGGAATTTCTCAATTTGATTTTGTTGGAAAATTAGAAATCGAAAAAATAAGTACCAACAACGAAAAGAAATTTGGAGAACTAATCATCCAACAAATCAAGTCTAGCAAAGATTATGTAAACAATGATTCTTTGTATATAATTGTCAATTCTATCAAAGACAGGATTTGTATCAGCAACAAAATCAAGGGTAAAACCATCAAAATCCATATCATTGAGAGCAATGAGATCAATGCTTTTGCACTTCCGGATAGAAATTTAGTGATTTATAGCCAGCTCATTGTTGACAGCAAAAAACCCGAAGAACTTGCGGGGGTGATGGCACATGAAATTGCACACATGGAACAAGGTCATGTGATGAAAAAAGTGGTCAAAGAAATAGGACTCTCATTGCTTGCGACGATTATTGGAGGTAATTCTGGAGGAGAAATACTGAAAGAAGCGACACAAACATTAAGTTCTAAAGCCTACGACAGAAGTTTAGAAACTGAAGCCGATGCCATGGCGGTAAAATACCTGGTAAATGCAAACATAGATCCTGTAAATTTTTCAACCTTTTTATTCCGTTTGTCAACCACTGAAAACGCCATGCCAAGCGCATTTAATTGGATCAACACCCATCCTGAATCTAAAGAAAGGGTAGCCGAAGTCCTGAAATTAAAAAAGAAATATACATTCAATGTAAAGCCTTTGCTCAGTGCAAGTATATGGAATAGGGCTAAGGAATTGTTGGAAACGAAAAAAGGAGAAGATAACACCTTTCAACAGTAGCGTGGCTCAAACAGGGTTTTATTTTTAACCGCTTCATGGAGCAATCCCGAGAATATCGGGATAACACATTTTTTCGAAGGTCATAAGCAAGTCAATTCATAGATAGCGCATGATTTGCTTGCACTTTAAAGTCTGTTCTTCATGATAATGTACCACTATTTAAGAAATTAATAGTGTTTCAGCAAACCCTAAGTATTAAACAGATGACATTGGTGATTTTACGAGGTATAGTGCCGATGCTTCGGGATTTTTTGAGTTCTTATACCTTGTTGTAATCAGTAAACACTTAAATTTGATAACAAGGGAAAACGAGTTCCGATAGTCTGGGAATCGCCCTAAAAATCCTATCAATAAATTTTAAGGCGAATAATATTTTTTAGTGAACCCTAAAAACATCAAAAAACACTATCCTTTAGTTTCATGCTTTTGACATTCTCAAATTACATTAACCCTCCATAAATCATCCAGCGCCTTATTGCCGATAACTACTCAACAGAAGCCTGATTTAATACCAAATACATTTTTAATATAGACCGTTTGTGTCAACTTTAATTTTATAATTCAGTAAATTTTATTTAGGATTAAGAGGATTTTTTTAAATTAAATTGAAAAAAAATTAGGTGATTTTTATAAAGATATAAATTTTCAATAGGAGCTTATTTACAATTTGTTATGAAATAAATATTAGGGCGTTTCCGCCGCGGCGGATCGCGTGTTCGGCACTCGTCCCGATTTTTTCGGGAAGCTCAAACATCCCGAAGC
>CALPQG020000149.1 GCA_943325655.2 Bifidobacterium breve
CTAAACTATTGATAGTTATTGAGGTAAAATTTAGAAATTGCAGAACAAATCTTTAGCCGTCCAAGGCGAAAATGTCAGGTGAAAACACCTGACATGGCATAATGTGCGGATTAAATTTATCTGCTCTCCAAAGTTTGTGTCCTTACAAACTTTCACAAAAGATTTAAACCTAACGCCCAATGGTCAACTTTACTTTGTTCCCCGGCAAAGTTTTGAGTAACCCTTTAAACTCCATCATCAACAGCAAAGATGAAAGTTTATTGATGACAATCTGCGTTTTCCAGGCGAGCTCATCCATTTGCAGTTCTTTATCTTTGAGCAAAACCGTTACAATTTGCAATTCATCTTCAGATAAATTAAGCGGTAAAATATTGGTTTGTGTTGGCGTTTCCTCATCCCAATGCAGGTCCTGTACGATTTGACTGACAGACATAAACAACTGCGCCTTTTGTTGTACAATCAATTTGTTACTTCCTTCGGACGATTTCAACCCTAAATTTCCAGGAACAGCATAAATTTCTTTGTTGTATGAATAGGCAATTTCGGCGGTAATCAATGTCCCTCCTTTTTGAGCCGTTTCAATCACAATTAATGCATCACATAATCCGGCAATAATTCTGTTTCTTTCAGGGAAACGTGGTGCTTCAGGTTTGACGCCAAACGAATTTTCGGTGAGCAAGCCTCCTTTTTCAATCATTTCAAGTGCCACTTTTTGGTGTTGAAAAGGATAAATAATATCTATCCCACTACCCATAACACCAATCGTTGGCACTCCATTTTGGAGACAGGCTTTGTGTGCAGCGATGTCAATTCCATAAGCCAAGCCACTGATAACGACTACGTCATATTTGGCCAATTCCTGAACAATATTTTGTGTAATTTCTTTCCCGTATTCGCTTGCCATTCGTGTGCCCACAATAGCCACGGTACGCGGAGCATTGAGGTTTTGAACACCTTTGTAGTACAATAAACTTGGTGCATCAGCCAATTCTTTTAACCTTTTTGGGTAGGCAGGATTGGTATAAAACAACAATTGAATCTGGTCTTTTTCAGCCTTTCGAATAATAGATTCAGCTTTTTGCAACACATTGGCCTGAATAATTTCCGTGGCAACCAATTGTCCGATGCCGGGTACGGACATCAATTTCTTTTTATTGGCCTTAAAAACAGCTTCCGCTGAGCCCAAATAACTGATCAAATATTTACTTAGTTTATCTCCTATTTTAGGAATCAAACCAAGAGCGACATCATATAACATGTTGAAAAGTTTAAATAGTGTTGAGTGTTGAATGTTTAGTGTTGAATAAAAATAATAGTATTGAGTAGCAAAAGATTAAAATTAGTGTTGAGTGTTTAGTTTTGAATGTTGAGTAAAATAATTAAAATTGGTTTTTAGTGTTGATTTTTGATTGTTGAGTAAAATATTGAATTATAAAAATCAGGTTAAGTACATATATAAATTCTCTGAAAATAATTCACAGTAAATTTGAATTGAGAAGAAATACAATCTATTCAAACAAAAACATCCCTCATTCAAAAATCTTATAAAAAAATAAGTGTTGAATACCTTAATATCCAACACTTATACAATTTCAACTTATTTTTTCTTCGCTACGGGCTTTTTCTTTACGGCTGTTTTCGTAGCAGTTTTTGCTTTAACGGCAGCTTTAGGGGCAGCTTTGGCTTTTGGTACTGGTTTCGTTACTGTTTTCGCTTTGGCTCCGAACCTTCCTTTGGTTGGCTCAGGGGTAGCGTCTGCAAGTGCCACACATTCGGCTAAAGTCAATGTTTTAGGATCCTTGTCTTTCGGAATTTTAACATTCTTTTTCCCGGCAACTATGTATGGCCCATAACGGCCATTCAACACTTTAATATCTTCATTTTCTGCAAATTCAAGGATAAGCTTTTCACTTTCTGCTTTGATTTTTGCTTCGATGATTTCTATCGCACGTTCATCATTTACCGTCATCGGATCATCTTCTTTTGGTAAAGAATAAAATTTGCTATCGAATTTAATGTATGGACCAAATTTTCCGATGGCAGCTACCATTGGTTTTTCATGGTACAAACCGATTGTACGCGGCAGCTTGAACAAGTCTAAAGCTTCTTCCAAAGTGATGGTTTCCATCAACTGGCCTTTTTTCAAACTTGCATACACAGGTTTTTCGCCACCTTCTTCTTCCGGAGTTTCTCCCAATTGTACAAATGGACCAAACCTCCCTAACCGTGTACTGATTCGAAGTCCGGTAACGGGATGAAACCCAAGATCTCTGCCTGTTTGTAAATTTGCACGGTCTACATTTTCTTCTGTGTCAACCACTTGTTTGTGGAAGTCCTGGTAGAAATTGTCAATCATTTTGGCCCATTGAGTTTTCCCCTGAGCGATGTCATCAAATTCCTTTTCAATGTTTGCCGTAAATGAAAAATCTACCACATTGGGGAACCTGTCGACCAAAAAGTCACTCACAATGAGTGCAATATCCGTTGGGAACAACTTGCTTTTTTCAGCACCGAAATTTTCAGTTTCTGTTTTTGCAGTGATCTTCCCAGCTTCTAACAATAAATTATTTACCGTTCTTGATTTGCCATCCCTGTTTTCTTTGATGACATAATCACGTTTTTGAATCGTTGAAATGGTTGGTGCATAAGTAGAAGGACGACCAATGCCCATTTCTTCTAACTTCTTCACCAAACCAGCTTCATTGTACCTTGCTGACGGACGACTGAATACTTGTTTCCCGTTGATTTTATTCAATTGCAACACTTGCCCAACCGAAATTGGAGGCAGCGCACCCTTGTTTTCCTCTTCGTTTTCTGCGTCATCTTCATCATCTACCGCATCTACATAAGCTTTCAGGAAACCTTCAAATTTTACCACTTCACCTGTAGCAATAAAACTTTCAGGAGTTGTAGAAATACCGATAGTAGCGGTAGTTTTTTCGATAAGCGCATCAGCCATTTGAGAGGCCTTGGCACGTTTACGAATCAGGTCATAAAGTCTTTGTTCATTCCTGTCATCACTTCCTTTTTCCTGAGAAAAATCAGTTGGACGAATGGCCTCATGCGCTTCCTGAGCAGTTTCAGACTTGGTTTTATAACGGCGAAGTTTGAAATATTCTTCCCCATAATCATTTACAATGGCATTTTTTGCACTTGCAATGGCATCTTCAGACAAATTAAAAGAGTCAGTTCTCATATAAGAGATTTTCCCTGCTTCATAAAGTCTTTGCGCCACGGTCATGGTTTGTGCTACCGAAAATCCTAATTTACGAGAAGCCTCCTGTTGTAAAGTAGAGGTCGTAAAGGGAGGAGAAGGAGAACGGTGCAAAGGTTTGCTTTCTAAATTACTGATAGAAAACTTCGCGCCATTGCATTTTTCTAAAAATTGATAGGCTTCTTTTTCAGAATCAAATTTCTTTGGCAATTCTGCCACCAATTTCTTTTTCCCGTCGAGGTCAAAGATGGCGGTTATCTTATAAGAGGAAGTGCTGTTGAATTTTTCAATTTCACGTTCACGGTCAACAATTAACCTTACAGCAACTGACTGAACCCTACCGGCAGACAATCCACGTTTGATTTTTTTCCATAAAACAGGAGACAATTCAAAACCAACCAATCGGTCCAAAACACGTCTTGCCTGTTGGGCATTTACCAAATCTATGTCAATGGTTCGAGGACTTTCAATAGCGTTTAAAATTGCTTTTTTAGTGATTTCTCTAAAAACAATTCTTTTGGTATTGCTTGCATTCAAATCTAATGCTTCGTATAAATGCCAAGAAATGGCTTCTCCTTCACGGTCATCATCCGTTGCTAACCAAATCATTGCTGCTTTTTTAGCCAATTTTCTCAAATCTGCTACCACCTGCACCTTATCTTCAGTAATTTCATAGGTTGGTCTGAATCCATTTTTAATGTCAATGGCTTTATCCCCTTTCGGTAAATCACGCACATGACCAAAACTAGACTTCACTATAAAATCCGGACCTAAATAACCTTCTATGGTTTTTGCTTTAGCCGGTGATTCCACTATCACAAGATTTTTCGACATCTTACTCTAAATATTCAATTATCCTCAATCGACAAAATTCACTATTTTTTTTCAAGAAGCAACAGAAGTTTTTCTTTTTTTTATATAAGTGTCTTTTAAACGCATTAATTCTTACTTTTGTATGCGCATAAAAAGTAGTTTCCTAATAACATGACAATGAAGTCAATCAAAGTAAAAGTACCCGCACATAAAGTCACTTTTTTCCTTGAACTCATGAATGATTTAAAATTAGCAACTAAGGTTTCTGAGAAGCCTTCAAAGAAAAACGTCATCAAAGACATAGAAAAAGAATTTAATAAAATGAGAAATTTGAGCAAAGAGAAATTATCGTCTAATTAAGATAATAGGCTCTAGATGATTTATTGTATGTTTATGTAATTTGAGAATATCAAACTAAAGGATCGTATTTTTTTAATATTTTTATAGGGTTCATTAAAAAAAATATCATTAGCTCTAAAAATTATTTATAGGTTTTTTAGGGCGATTACCGGGCTATCGGCACTCGTTTTTTTCCTTGTTATCAAACTTTAGTGTTTTCTTTTTAATTAAACCAACAAGGAAAAAGAACTCAAACAATCCCGATGCATCGGGACTATCCCTATCGCAAAATCACAAATATCATCAATTACCCATAGTATTTCATTTAGAACTTTTTATACTATTATATATACGCCTATCCCTCAAAGAATATTTTTTATCGAATTAAAATCCAAAACGAAACGACAGCTCTTTTCAACCCATTTTTCATCAAACACATTTAATAAAACCAAAAAAACAACCTATTTATTAAACTTTTAATTAGATTTTCAAGTGTTTTTCTATAATCCGTGTAATTATTTCACCTTTCTATATAATTATTGATTGTTTCAATAAAAAACAAACACACTTTTTAGGTAAAATAATTCAAAAGGACTAATTTTACAGCAATACTAGTCCAAAAATAAAGACATTTTTAATAATTCGATCAATATCAACCCAAATACCTCTTTAAAATGAATGCAAAAGTAAAAAAAAGGTACGGAATAATTTCTTTAACCATACTTGCTGCCATTTGCGTGTTGGCTTGTATTTATCCAGCGGTGCATCCTGAACCAGCTCCTGGGTACAAATTTGACTCTGGCCATTTGGCATGGATCATATCCGCATCAGGATTGGTATTATTGATGACTCCAGGTCTGGCTTTTTTTTACGGAGGAATGGTGCGTTCCAAAAACATGATTTCTACGATGCTTCAAAGTTTCATTGCTTTAGGCGTCATCAGTATATTATGGTATGTGGTAGGTTTCAGTCTTGCTTTCGGAGATAGTTTGGGCGGATTTATTGGCCATCCCATGACACACTTTATGTTTGACGGTGTGGGTACTGCCGCCAATGACAAATTAGGAATCAGTATCGGCGGAGTTGCCATTCCATTTATTTTATTTGCTGCATTTCAATTGAAATTTGCCATCATTACTCCTGCTTTAATTACGGGTTCTTTTGCCGAAAGGGTTCGCTTTTGGGGCTACTTGGTATTTATCTGTTTGTTTTGTATGTTAATTTATTGTCCTTTAGCACACTGGACCTGGCATCCTGAAGGTTTCTTATTTAAATGGGGTGTATTGGATTTTGCTGGTGGAACAGTAGTTCATATCTCTGCAGGTTTTGCAGCTTTGGCTGGTGCCATGTATCTAGGACCAAGAAAACATATCCTGAGTGAGGAACCCACCAAACCGGCCAATATTCCATTTGTATTGCTTGGAACAGGTTTGCTTTGGTTTGGTTGGTTTGGATTTAACGCCGGTTCAGCGCTTGAAGCCTCTCCTATTGCTGTTCGTGCCTTTATCAATACGCATTTGGCTTCGGCTGCTGCCATGATTACCTGGGTATTATTGGATGTAGTGCAGGGAAGAAAAGTTTCCACCCTTGGCGCTTGTATCGGAGCGGTGGTTGGTTTGGTAGCCATCACTCCGGGAGCAGGATTTGTTGATTATGGACCTGCCATTTTCATTGGTTTTTTTGCAAGCACCGTGTGTGGATTTGCGGTGCACACCAAAGAAAAATTAAACTTCGACGATACCTTAGATGTATTTCCTTGCCATGGTATTGGTGGAATTGTTGGCATGATACTCACTGGCGTTTTTGCAAAATATAACCTGGTGGATGACATAGGCCCTGGATTAATGTACGGTGGTGTAGACCGATTTTTGGCACACATGAAAGGTTTGGCGGTAGTTGCTGTATTTACTTTTGGTGGTTCTTTATTGATTTACAAAATCACCGACTTGATTACGCCAATTCGTGTAACAGAAGAACATGAAGCTTTGGGCTTAGACATTAGTCAACACAGGGAGTCGGTTTAAAAGGGTACAGAGTACAGGGTACAGAGTACAGAGTACAGAGTACAAGGTACAAGGTACAAGGTACAGGGTACAAGGTACAGAGTACAAGGTACAGAGTACAAGGTACAGAGTACAAGGTACAGAGTACAAGGTACAGAGTACAGAGTACAGGGTACAAGGTACAGGGTACAAGGTACAAGGTACAAGGTACAAGGTACAGGGTACAGGGTACAAGGTACAAGGTACAAGGTACAGGGTACAGGGTACAAGGTACAAGGTACAG
>CALPQG020000150.1 GCA_943325655.2 Bifidobacterium breve
ATTATTTTTTTCCATAATAGAAATAATAGCCATACGATATCAAATGTCTCATCAAAGCCAACAATATTATTACAGTAATAACTGTGTATAATTGTGTAGAAATTAAACTAATACTTAAAGTGGTAGCAAAAAAAGCTACAAAAGTATACGAATACATTTTGATGACATCTTTGCCATTGTTAAATTCTTTTAAGATCTTATTATCAATGTGGGTAACTACAAAACCAGTCCAAATGCCTAATATAATTACACCATAAATCCTGAAATTCATATATATTTCACCAAAATAGCCTGGTCTATGACCAGGAAATAATGGACTATAGATGCCTACCAAATGAGAACAATAAAGTCCAAAAGCCCAGTTCGCTCTAAACTCCGAATACTGTCTAGGTATAAATGTCATAAAACCAGCCAGGTATGATTTTCCATTTAACCAACTATCTTTAAAGTAAGCTAGTAAAAAGGCAAAATCTCTAGTGTCAGAGAAATGATTTCCATAAAGTATTTCTGTTAACGCATTTTCACTTTTACCTTGTCTAAAAGCTGCAATTAATAGTAAAAGAGTAAGAAAAGAAGCGAGAACTAAAATTATTTTATTAAATGAAACTTTTTCATTGTTTTTGATAAAATAAAAGAAAACCAAAATCATTAATGGTTCTATGATGGAGATTCTTGTTCCTAAAAAAATAGATAAGGTTATAACAATAAAAAAACTATAAGAGGAATTATTATCTTTTAGTTGAATCATCCTTAATCCAGTAAAAATTACCGTTAATGGATACAAATTTAATAATAAACTATATATAGGTCTAATGTCCTTGTTTCCTATAAAATAATTTCTGGGATTGAATAAATATCTTGTTCCTAATGTATGTGTGAGCATATAAAACAAGAAAAGTAGGGATACAGCAATTAATATATTGGTGGCCGTTTTTGATTTAATATTTTTTTCAATAAATGTTTCAAATGTATGGATTGGACTTAAATTAAGCACAAATGATTTTCCAAACTGAGCCAGCCAGCTTCCAACAATGATACTTACATATCCAGTACATGTAACTATAAAAGCCAAGTCCATGAACTTATCTGCAGCAAAAATATTGGTGCCAAATGATACAAAGTTTTTTATCGATGAATTAAACGGATAGAGTAACAAAAATTGGATGAAAAAATTCCTAAACATAAACAAATGCCAATAGGATACTTTTAAGCCTGTTCGTTTGTATTTCATGTACCATGTTACACAAAAATGAAAAATCAATGCAATGTCAATAATCAAAAATAGTTGATTACATCTTATATAACCATCTAGTAATTCTATTCTTTCTGAAAACATAGACGTTAATAAAGAGTTTTCAATTCAATCATAATACTATTTTAGTTGACAAAGTTATCAAAATATTTTTTATTGCGTTAAGTTTTAATAGATTTGTTGTCTAAACATTACCACAATTAATAAATGGAAAATAATAACGAAATAAGAGAGGTTAATTTAATGTCAACTCTTATTGATGCTGTAATAATCGCAAAATCCAAATCGAAAATTATTTTTATTGTTTTTGGAGTTGTATTTGGATTAGGTTTTACATATTTATTTTTAAAATCACCAGTTTATAAAACAGAGATGATTGTTTCCTCTTCAGAGGTTACAAGTGAAAGACTTGCAATTATTATTGAGCCATTAGAAAAATTGGTGGAGGAAAAAAACTACACAGAATTGTCAAAATTTTTAAGAATTGATTCTATAACTGCAGCAAAAATCAAAACGATTGAGGCTAAAGAAATTAAGGATGAAACGAAAATGAATCAAAGTTCCAGCTATAGTAGTGAGGATTTGAGACAACAAAACTGTTTGGTTTCCATACAAGTAAAAAGCAATCCATTACTTTTTGATACCATACAATTAGGGATATTACATTATTTGCGTAACAATGATTTTGTTAAAAGAAAATCTGTATTGGATATGAATAATCTGATGCGAATGAAGGCAAGAATTAACCGTGAAATTAGAGATTTAGATACCCTAAAACGCACGATTGCTACTCAAAAAGGTGGTTATATGTATATGGATCCTAGTTCGATAAACAATACCATTGCCGAACTTTACCAATCAGAGTTAAATATTGATATGCAAATGAAGTTGGAAGATGATGGTATTAACATTATCAGAGATTTTGTAAGGTTCAAACAGCCTGTTGCACCAAAAGCTAATATTATATTGATAATTTGCTTCTTGGTATCTATTGTTATCTCTTTTGTATGGATATCTTTTGATGTATCTTATCATGAAAAAATTGCTGACTCAAAATAATTTTTATTATAGCTATGGCCACTTATAAAAAAGCGATAAGTGGTTTTGGATTGAGATTTTTAGGGCTTTTAAGTTCTTATCTTTTTACTTACCTGGTTACTATAAACTATGGAGTTGAAAACTGGGGGAACTTTACATTTACACTTACCATTACTTCTTTTTTGGTATTATTTGTTAAGTTTGGATTTGATTTAACGCTGTTAAAATTTTCAACCAAATTTATTGCTACAGATAATAAAAGCGCTATCTGGAGTTTTTATTTGAAGTTTACTAAACCTCTTTTTCTTATTGGAGTATTACTAAGCTTAGGTTTGTTTTTTGGTAGTGATGTGATTGCAAATTACATCATGAACAAACCAAATGTTGAACCATTTCTTCGCATAGGGTCATTTGCAATTATTCCGCTCGCTTTCGCTATCATTAACGCAGAAGGAATCAGGAGTTTTGAAAAATCAAATATCTATATTTTTATACAATTTGTCGGGCTATATTTCTTTGCCTGTTTGTTTTTCCTTTTTGGTACTTATATATTAAAATCATCCTGTGATCAAATGGTCATTATTGCTTTTTCTTTAAGTTGTCTGGTGATTTTTGGAATTAGTCTTTTTTTCTTGTACAGGCTTTCATACACCCAAAATGCTATTGAATTGACCAATGAGATTCCTAGCTACAAAGATATTCTTAAAGTAACGTTTCCCTTTTTTAATACCAACTTGCTCATTGTGTTGATAGATTGGACGGATATATTTTTACTTGGAATTTTTGTTTCGGCTCATGAATTCGGAGAATATCACCTTACCTATAAAATCTCTAACCTAATGCTTTTACCTATTATGGTAACAGCAACAATCATGGGACCAAAGGTTGCTTCTTTTTTTGAATTGAAAGAAAAAATAAAGTTACAAAACGAAGTTAAAACAAGTGTAAAGATGACTTTGATTTTAGGAGCTTTAACATATATTGGATTAATAGTGGGTTGGCCTATAATTAATTATGTGTTTGATAATCAGGTTTCAGATATGTTTTGGATATTTGTAATTCTAATTTCTGGACAGTTTTTAACAAGTGTTTTAGGACCCAATGATACTTTTCTGCAACTTACCGGAAATGAGAAAACGTTTCAAAAAATCATGATTTATGCAGCTGCATTTAACATCATTTTTAATATTATTTTTATCCCTATTTGGGGCATTTGGGCAGCTTGTATGGTGAACCTGTCTACCAAATTGATCTGGAATCTGTATGGGTATTATGTTTTCAGAAAGCGTGTTATTTTATCTGACTAAAAACTAGCTGTTTTCACAATCTTCTAATTTCCCATCGCTATTTTGATAAATTAATTTATAAGCCATTGTATTTGTTGATGGGTACAATTCTTCGTTGTTTTCCTTATAATTTTTTACCTCTTCGAAACTAAATCCATAGCGGAGCTTTTGAATAATCGTTTGGTTTTCTGTATCATACAAAACAATGAAATACATGTCCTGAGGAGGAAACAATTCGTGAATGGAAGCAATAAGCAAAGCAATGTTTTGGATGGCTTCACTGGCGTCTAAACTTTTTGTAGCATGGTGAACCGCTTTGTTGCGAAGGTCTTTAAGGGTTCTCAAATGCGCGATGACTTGTTTGTGGAGTAATCCGGATTGCAATGCCTTGTCCAACAACACCGAGAGTTTGATTTTGGTAATCGTTTTGTATTCTTTGTATAGCTTAATCCTCAATGCTTTTTCAAAAATCATCACCGATTGTAATTGCGCCAACTCAAAAAGACTGTATTTGAAATAACACACTTCCAGTAAATCATTGAGCTTGGCGATTTCAGTAACCATCTCTAAAGGGAGAAATAGTGAATCGTACACGAGCGTACTCACCTGTTTTTGATAGGCGTCAAAAGTTGGGAAAAGCAATAATACGTTTGGATCTGGCTGTAGCATGAACAGCAAAATTCAACAAATACACTTACAATAACAAATGTCAAAATTTAAGGGAATAATATTGTTCAATCGCAAAACTTTATACATTTGTAATTCACAATCAATTCGTTTGAGAAAGTGAAAATTTTCCTGATTATTTTTCGTTTACCACTATAGAATCTTATGATGATGGCGTTACCAAATGTGTTTTTGAAAGACACTACTGACCAAATTGTTGAAAGGTTAGCACATTTACAGCATGACACAAAACCACTTTGGGGTAAAATGAATGCACCGCAATTATTGGCTCATTTGAACGTGACGTATGATTTGGCTTATGAAAGAATTCCCTTAAAAAACAATTTCATAATGTCATGGATGCTAAAAACATTTGTCAAAAAATTTGTGGTCAATGAAGTGCCCTACAAACATAATTTACGAACGTCTCCAGTATTTCTTGTTGCTGACGAAAGGGATTTTGAGAAAGAAAAGCAGGTTTTTATAGAGAATATCATGGCAACACAAGAAAAAGGCTATGGTTTTTTTGATGGTAAAACAAGTGTTTCATTCGGACCACTATCAGGAACAGAATGGAATAACATGTTTTACAAACACATTGACCATCATTTTATGCAATTCGGAATATAATATAGGGTGATGTATTTCTCCTGACAATGAATTTTTAGCCTTAAATATAAATACTAATGGGACGCAAGAAAAAATCAAGTACCGGAAAACCAAAAGTAAATCCTGCATTGGAGGGTTTTGATATTTCCATCAATACTTTTGGGGAAATAAATACCAACTACGATTTGGACAAGCTCAATGAGTTTTTAAACAACAACGTAGACGATAAAAAACTTCGTGACCGTAACGAAGACGAAAAATAATTGACATACTTTAAAGATAATCTTATGAACAAACTTATATCCATATTCATGTTGTTTTCGGTGTTGATGATTGTATCATGCAAACAAAATGACAAATCTGCGAAAACAATCAATGAAACCATTTCTCCTGATGCTTTTGAAAAGCTGTTAAAAACAGAGGTACAATTGATTGATGTTCGCACTCCCGAAGAGTTTGCTCAGGGACATTTGTTTAAAGCCATCAATATAGATATCAATGGCAATTCCTGGAAGGAGGATATTGGTAAACTAGACAAGGGGAAAACTACTTTGGTTTATTGTAAGTCGGGGGGAAGAAGTGCAAATGCTGCAAATGACTTGGCCGAATTGGGCTTTAAAACGGTTTATAATCTTGATGGTGGGATTATAAAGTGGATGGCCGCTAACAAATCTGTGGAATACACCGAGATTATGAACACCAATAAAGGCATGAGTCTGGCGGATTTTAACTTGTTGGTACAAAATGAAAAATATGTGCTGGTCGATTTTCATGCAAAATGGTGCGGACCTTGTAAAAAGTTGTCTCCTATTTTAGAGAAAATTGCAAAGGAAAGAATAAAAGACCTTGTACTTGAAAAAGTAGATGCCGATGAAAACCAAAATTTACTGGTAGAAAAAGGGATAGATGGTATTCCTTATTTAGAATTGTACAAAAACGGAAAATTGGTTTGGAAACACCAAGGCTTTATGGAAGAAAAACAATTGCGTGAAGAAAGTGGTTTGAAATAATGCTACCTTTCAATCCTCATTGCCAACCAATTTAATCCGATACCATGCAAAGATTCCTTCTACTTCTATTGACAGTGTTTTTAAGTTCGTGTTATTCTTATAAAGACATTGAATACAAATCGTTTGAAGGTGTAAATGTTGAAAAAATTGAAGGCGACGATTTACATATTGGCATTGCTGTAAAGGTATTTAACCCAAACAATTATGCCATAAAAATCAAAGAAGCTGATTTTATAGCCAGCTTTAATGGCAAAGATTTAGGGCCGATTAAACTGATGAGTGACTTGCATCTTCAAGCCAATCAGGAATCTACCCAAAAAATAATTTGTAAAGTATCGAGCAGTAAAATTTTATCCATGTTGCCGATGGCATTTTTAACAGGAAATTCTAAATTAAGTTTGAATGGGAATTTGAAAGTAAAAGTATTTTTGTTTTCCAAAAACATTCCTGTGAATATTGCGGAGAATATTAACCTGAATGATTTGTCGCTTTAAGAATTTAAGGTTTATAAGGAAAAGTAATATATTGATTAGGGCGATTCCCGGGCTTTCGGCACTCGCTTTTTTCTTTGATAATATGTTTTGAAGTATGTGCCAGCTAAGTATATCAAAGAAAAAGAGCTCAAACAATCCCGAAGAATCGGGACTATCCCTATCGCAATCCTGAATATCCCTAAAGTTTAATTGTTAAATCTTGGGGAAAAAGGAGTAATTATTAAATATAATTTCAAACTTACTTTTGAATTCCGGATACAATCAATATAAAATATCTTTTAAAACAATGAATC
>CALPQG020000151.1 GCA_943325655.2 Bifidobacterium breve
AAGCGATATAATTTTATCACTGCTCTTATGCTCTTCCGAATTTGCAATTCTGCTCTTCTGCTCTTCTGCGCTTCCGAATTTGCAATTCGGAAGCCGTATCGTAGGATTTGCAATCCGATATTACCTTAATCCGGATTGAAAATTCTACGATAGGGGATTCGACAATTCTTCGCTTCCGAATTTGCAATTCAATGTTTAGTGAAGGATAAAATCCGCGACAATCTGTCCAATCCGCTCCATCAGTGTTCCATCCCGCACTTGCGGGATTATTCTTTGAAAAAGAACCCCGTTGAAAAACGGGGTCAAAATTGAACACAGATTTGGCAGATTAAGCGGATTTTCACAGATTTAAAATAACAAGATTTGTTAACTAAACGCTTTCGAATTTGCAATTCGGAAGTCTTATCCAAGGATTTGCAATCCGACATTACATTGATCCGGATTACAAATCCTACGATACGGATTCGACAATACAATTGTCGAATAGCGAAATTCGACAATGCAATTGTCGAATAGCGACATATTAATTCCCTGCTATCCTAATTTCCTCCAACCAATATTCAAAAATCATGACCATCGCCAAGGTGTCTAGTTCGCAGTATTTTAAGAGCCCTTTGGACAATGCCTCCCTTTCTGAAGTACTCATTTCGGTAAATTGCATTTTGGCATAAGCAGTCATGGCGGCACCACCGTTGGCGAGTTCCTCGGCGTCGGTAAACAAGTCTTCTTCTATGTCGTAGCCCTCAAATATTTTGGGCAAATGCTTGTAAGGACTGGTGACTTTTTGTTGCTCATCGAGTTTTATCCAGGTAAAGTCTTTGAAGTTTTTGCTTGGCATGGTAGGCGTGCCATAAATCGCTTGACTGTATTTCTGCTTCAAATAGGCACTGGCATTTAAAACAGCAGGCAATACCGCCTTGATAGAATTAGAACCTTTGGTGGCAGGGTCATAATGGTAGTCTTTGACCAATACGCACATGTCAATCATGTTTCTCGCACCTTTATGTCTTTTGTCTTTGTCTTGGGTAATGGTATCAATCCAGTCCATGAGAGCCAGTTTGTCCATTTCAGTGCTAGCATTGAGTTGCCTGTATATCGCCCTTAGGATGGTGTTTTCATGCGGTGCAAATCGGAATATGGTACCATTGTCCTTGTCGAGACAAGCCTTAAGCGCCCGTACAAAATCAAAATTGGGGAATTTGCCAGGAGTAGTGTTTAGCCATTCGGTTTGGTGCGTGATGGTACCATCTTCCCTAAGGATATGGTGCGAAAACTGAAAAGCCGTTTGTTCATACGGTCTTAAGCCACGGTTGAATGGAATGGCTACCGCCGAAGTTTCAAAATCAATAAAGTGTAAAGGGTATGTAAATTGCTCGATTTCAAACCTTAGGTTGTCTATGTCGAGGTATATGGAAGTATCGTTGTCGATTACTTTTTGTACTTGTAGGGCTTGGCGTTCTTTGGCGCTTAAGCCTAGTTTCGTTTTGTGGGTAGTTTCTTCAAATTCAGAGAGCGCAATGTCTTTGATAAAAAAGTTTTTGTCCTGAATTTGGCTTACTTTATTGCGGTAATTCCACACCTGGTACACAAGCGGAGAGGCCTCCAAAGTGGCTTGGTCTAATCCGGTATAGTGTTTCCAACATTCATGGAAACCACTAAGTTGGTTTGGGTTGGAAGATTTAAACTCACATCCTCCACACGCCGAGGCATTGATTTCTTGGAAACGGTAGGGAGCTTTGGAGGCAAATATGGCTTGGAGTTGTAGGAGGTATTCTTCAAATCCATAGTCACGCTTATCGAAAGTAAATGTGCTTTGAAAGAGGTAATCTATTTCGGCACTTACGTCAATTTTTACCAATACCTCTACGCCAATGTCAACATGGTCGGGTTCGTCCACGATGATGTTGTCGCCCTTTCTTTTGTATTTGAAATATTGATTTAAGCCGTCAATGGAAGCGTTTTTGCTTTTGTCGGCCAACATTAAAAAAGGTCTAATGTTTAAGTTTGTAGCCTTTTCGAGGACATATTTTTGAAATGCCACATCCATTAAATACGCTTGCCATTCTGACGCAATTTTTCCTTCCCTGTTATAAAAATTGTAATTGCTGCTGTCAATAGACTTCGCTTTTACTTCTATCAAATCCAAACCACCAAAAGTGTTTTTTGAAACGATGTCGGCCCGAACAAAGAGTTCCTTGTATTCAAATGCCGCTTCAAAAATGTGGTTGATGTCAGCGTTTTCCAGGTGTGTTTTGGTGTTTGCTACACTTTGGGTATAGTCTTTTTCAAGCACTTCTACACCTTTGGTTTTGAACATGTACTTCGCCAATGCACCCACTTGATAACCCCCTTCAGCCAAACTTCTCAAAAAGTCATCGTCTTGTTTGCTGTTTTGGTAGGCTTTGTTATCTCCATAAAACAGTTTGGTGGCACATTCTATGCCTGTTTTGAATCTTGACTTGGTGAATTTCTTTTGGATCATGGGCGGTGTATTACACTGCTAATATATTCATTCTAAATGTAGTCTAACTGCATTAGAAGATTTTTTTAACGGTATAGGAGATAAACTGCTATCAAAGCTATATACAATTTATACTTTGTTAATCAAAAAGTGTCAAAAATAATTGACAAAGTTCGGTGTTAGTGTGTAGATAAAAAATGGACAATGTTATAAGGCTATTCAATTTACGGACACTCTTCGGTTTACAGGCTTTCGAAACTCTCCAACAAACTCTTTACTCCAATCATAATACTAGCTCTTTTACTATTTTGCATCTTCAATAAAACCGGTTCTGTATTAAATTTAAGTAAAATTAAACTCAACAAAGCCTTAGATTTTATTTTATCTAATTGCATAGAAAATACATTTGATTGACTGGCTATATCCGGTTCACCTTCGGCATACTTAAACATTTTAATATTTAGATTTTCAACTTTTATATACTGTTCTAGCGTTAATACCTTATCCAATACCTTTTTATTCGTTTTGAAATATTCCCAAATGAGTAAATGTAATTTAAAAACGTAATCAAATTCTTCAGGTCCCAAATCATATTGATAGCCAAGCATGGTAGATAATAAAAATGGTTGTTTCTGAAATATATCGTCAGCAATATTAATAAAATATTGAGGGTCATTCTGGTTAATTTTTGCAAAAATAATCAGTAATTTTTCTGCTTCCGTAAAATCTTTGTCTGTAATTTTCATGCCATGAAATTGTTTAATTTAACAGTGATTTGTTTGTCGCTAGAACTCGTTTTGAGGAGTGAAACTAGCATGTTTTTGTCTTAAAAATATGTGCCGTTATAATTCATAAACCGGTTATAAATTTACACTATTTTTCTTAATCCTGCCAATCCGGTAGCTAGGGTACAAATTGAAAGTTTACTCAATAATTATTTGACATTTTTAAATGAAGACCAGCAATAAATTATTGCTTTTATTTGGTGTCAAATACAACAAAATCCTTTTTAATATGCTCCATTATTTTGCTTGGAACTCCTATTTCAGTCGCTGTGTTTACCCAAATACCAATGGAATTAAGCGTGTTTGCTATAATGTTTTGAGCTTGCTTAATGGTGTATTTTTCAGCAATGTGTAATAAATCCTTCATTGATAAGTCTGTTCTTTTATTATTGATGGACAATGCTCTTGTTTTCCTTTTGTAATTGAATAAAGGATTGAAAGGGTATGTTATGTCGTAAGCAGGAGCTAAGTTCCAGGCGTTGTTGTTTTTATTGAATATGAAGCTGTGGTTTTTTAAGTGATCATCTGCGTTACAAAAGATAACATTAAAAACCATCCGCTTGTAAAGCTGTTCAATATCTTGGTAGGGTACTTTTAAATACAAGCCCAAATCAAAAATGTTTTCATAGTTTGATTGAACAGGGTCTTTAAAGTCCCATCCAGTCAAACCTGAAACAGTTAAGATATGTTTTTTTTCTCCATTTTGTCTATCAAATCTTGTTGTACAAAAATGTTTGTCTTCAATCATGTGTGAAGGCATCATTTCAATTCCTAAAAATGAAGCATGTTTGTAGTAGGCATATTCTACCAATTCTTTATTGAAATTTTCTTCCTCATCAATCGACAATTTTACCAAATAGTGATTGAAGTCTTTGGCGTATTCAATATCCCCAGGAATGATTTCTCCGGTAGTTTTATTTTCTGAAATCAATATTTTTGGCCTTGCACCACCAGCAGAAGAACCAATTTTAAATACATTAAGTAAAGCTTCAGCATTTAATGTATTTGATTTTATATCTTTTTTGCTATTTAAAACTTCTTTAACCAAAGACGTAATCTCATTCAAATTTATAGCAGTATTTGAAGAAATTTCTTTTGAAGGATGATATTCTAATGCACCCATTCCACGATTGGAAACATAGGCAAGCTGCTCTAATACTGTAATTTGATTGAGATTTTTATTGTTTGCTTCAAGCCATGTTTTAAAAATTATATTACCGAATACATCTGGTAATGAATCGGCTATAAAAGGAGGTAAACCTTTGAAAGTGTCATTGTTGAATTTGTTATATACTTGTGTTTGGGATGTTTTCTTAACAATACTATGATTAGGGAATATGTTTAAGAATACATCATTGTTTAAAAAATCAGCATTGTATTGAAAATAGGTTTTCTGTTGATTTTCATCAAGTCCTATTCGGCCAATCTCTATGCCGAAGCAAGTAACGGTAATGATGTTGTTTTTTGCCATAATCAGTATAATGAAATATTGTCGTCAATCGTTGATTTTTGTGATTTGATGAAATCACTGAAATCATTTAATAAATCAAAGTGCATTAAAACCTTCAAAACAGTATCTAAAGTAGGATTATGGCCATGTTCTAGATTTTTAATTGTTCCTCTAGTTACCACTAATCGTTGGGCAAGTTCCTCTTGTGTAAGATTTTCTCTTTTACGTAATTGTTTAACAAGTTCTCCAAGTGCTTGTTTAACATCTATTATTTTAATTGGATTGATATTCATTTGGTTAATATATTGTTCAAATATACTTTTATTAACTAAAATGTATTATATAATGTTCATTTATTTTCAATTTATTAAAGTAGAAATAATATATTTCTCCTTTGTAATAAAAGCAATGATGAAGGCTGAATATTAAAATGCCTATCAAAAGTACGCTAAAAGTGTAATTTTTTAAAGAAATTGATACTCTGTCATTAATTTGAACTATTATAGATTAAAACTGCAAATCATTTATTTTTTAAAATCTGTCTATAAAATACCTACTCTTAGGGAATGATTTTTTAATATATTGTGCTTCATTGAAATCTAACTGTAATGAGATAAAACTATATTTTTTAAATTAAATTTTCATTGCAGATACGTTGCAATGCTTAAATGTAACATTGTATAAATATAAATAGTTATAGAAATGGAAGATAAATTGATTTTAGAATTACTTGTTGATAGTGGCGGTATTGAAATATATATAACTCCAGAGGGTAAATATAAATTAAAAGAAAATTTATATAACACTTTTGAAGATGCTTTTAATGGCATAAATACAGTGTATCAATCTGATTTTAAGGAAATTATTTCTTTTTTAACCCCTACATATATAGATCAAGAAATTAGAAGTGAATTTGCAGAATTAATCAATAAAGCAATTGAAAATTATGATCTTATTTTTTCAAATCCATCCTATCAAAGAAATTGGGAAATTGCTTTAAATAGAAAATTTTATAAAAAGTTTTAACGAAAGTTTTAACTAAAAAATGGAAAAATATAAATTTATCCTACCCAATATTTTCGGTAAGGATCATACTGAATTACATGCGTTGTTAGAAAAGCTGCTATTTGAGAAAGTTGATTTTTGTTTACTTATTGATTATTTAAAATCTAATTCATGTGAACAGAAACCAGCTTTAATGCGATACTCTTCTTCAAATAGAAGCCTGTTTGGTTCTTATTTTAATACATTATATGACTGGTGTATAGATGTATCAGAAGATTCGGCCCATGATAACAATAGAATCAGACTTAATCTTTCGAGGGAGAAATTTGATTGTGCCATTATTAAACCTGAAATAGAAGTTTTTCGTGCACAAATTAAAGGCACTTTCCTAAACAGCAAATCCAACCAAAGAGAGATTTTATTTAATGATTATTCCATACTTATCAATGAGGATATTCTTAAAGACGTAATGGGAATTACACAAGAAGATGGACTGAAAACATACAAGCCTTTATATACGCTATTGGCAGAGAAGCCAAACAGCTATTTTAAAGAAGCTAATCATGATATAAGTGGTGTTATTTTTACAGATAATGTATCTAATTACATGTCGGAATTCAATTCAGAATACGTTTTTAACGTTTCTGAAATTTTTGATGAAGATATTTCTTTCGATTTGTATAGAGGGGCAGAGACATTTGATGAACCTGGACTTACGCGACCAATGTTTCATTGTTTTAATAGTACCTTGCATTGTGGCAATATATATGACACCTTGCTAAAGTATGGTTATAGTCATAAAGAAGCATTACATCTATCAGGTTTGGAAACTGAAACGCATCTTAAATTAAGAACGCTTTTAAAAGAAAAGTATGTCGATAATGATGATGAGGATTGTGAATAATTAAATAATAAGCTTTATGATGTATGAG
>CALPQG020000152.1 GCA_943325655.2 Bifidobacterium breve
AAGATTTATTGGTAACTGAAAATCCATTTTTTGCCATCATGCCCGAATGGTTTTTGATTACAGGGATTGTGATTGCTACTTCTGCGGCGATTATTGCAAGTCAGGCTTTGATTACCGGGTCTTTTACCCTGGTTTCTGAGGCAATTCGTTTAAACTTCTGGCCAAAATTAAGGTTGGTTTATCCGACAGATAACAAAGGACAATTGTATATTCCAAGCATCAACTTGCTGTTGTGGATGGGTTGTATTGCAGTGGTGTTATACTTCGAGGAATCTGCCAAAATGGAAGCCGCTTATGGTTTGTCCATCACCATCACCATGTTGATGACGACCTTATTGTTAGGTAATTACCTCTTGCTCAAGAAAACAAATTATTGGCTGGTAATCATATTTAATATTGTTTATATCTCTTTAGAATTGAGCTTTTTAGCGGCTAACCTTACCAAATTCAAGCATGGTGGCTTTGTTACCTTGATCATTGGTTCAGCGATTATTTTGGTGATGTATATCTGGTTAAAAGCTTCCAAAATTAAAAACAGGTTGACTGAATTTGTTTCATTGAATGATTATATTGCCCCGATGAAAGAGCTGAGTGTGGATGAATCTATTCCGAAGTATGCAACCAATTTGGTGTTTATGACAGGTTCAGACCGAAAAAACCTGGTGGAGTCAAAAATTATTTATTCCTTATTCTATAAAAAACCTAAGCGTGCTGATATTTATTGGTTCATCCATGTTGACATTACCGATGAGCCGTATACCAAAGAATACCGCGTAGATTTTTTAGAACAAAATGACATCATTAAAGTAACCCTGCGTTTAGGTTTTAGGGTGGAGCAACGCATCAATCTTTACTTTAGAAATATTGTCGAAGACTTGGTGAAAAATGGCGAAGTGGATATTACCAGCAGGTACGCTTCTTTGCACAAACAGAAAATCAATGGAGACTTTAAGTTTATTGTACTTGAAAAATTCCTTTCCTATGAAAATGACTTGCCAATTCATGACCAATTGGTAATGGATGGGTATTTCTTCCTGAAACATTTTACCACCCATGAAATCAAATGGTTTGGGCTTGATACAAGTCTGGTGACAGTCGAAAAAGTCCCATTGCTTATCAGGCCAATCGGGGAAATGCATTTGGATAGGATAAATTAAGGGGGTACTTTAGTACTGTGTACTGAGTACAGGGTACAGTGTAAATTATGCTGTAAATTGATATTTATTGGTACTATTTATTCATTAATATTTTACTATGTTCCCTTTTATTTCACAAAATCCAAACTCTGTACCCAGTACTCTGTACCCAGTACTCTCAAATACCAATTCTAATACTTAACCGCAATGAGTAAGCAAAAAGACTTTTCGCACAAATTGCATTTTCGTAATATTGAGCTTTCCGATTATAAGGAAATCAAGGCGATTATGGAAATGGTATATTCCAACGCCGGAGGTTCCTGGACGCGTGCAGAATTTGATGCGCAGCTTACCAAGTTTTCTGAAGGTCAGGTGTGTATAGAAGACAATGGTAAAATTGTGGCGGTGGCCATGAGTATCATTGTGAACTACAGTAAATTTGGCGATACACATACTTATGCTGAAATTACCGGTTTTGGTACTTTCAATACCCACGATGAGGACGGGGATACCCTTTATGGTACAGATGTGTTTGTGCATCCTGATTATCAAGGGTTAAGGCTTGGTCGCAGGTTGTATGATGTGCGTAAAGAATTGTGTGAAAACCTCAACCTGCGTGCCATTATTGCCGGAGGAAGAATTCCGGGTTACAAAGATTTTTCGGATGAATTGACCCCCAAAAAATACATTGACCTTGTTAAGAAACAAGAAATATACGATCCAATATTGAGTTTTCAGTTGAGTAATGATTTTCACGTACGTAAAATTATTACCAATTATATGCCTGAAGATGTTGATTCCAAGTCTTATGCAACCTTGATAGAATGGATCAATATCTATTACGAAGACAAAGAAGAGCTTATCGGTGGACCAAAACGTACGGCCAGGATTGGGGTAGTACAATGGCAAATGCGAAGGGTAAATTCCCTCGACGATTTGATGCAGCAAGTAGAGTTTTTTGTGGATACGGTGGCGGGTTACAAATCTGATGTGGTGCTTTTCCCTGAATTTTTCAATGCACCTTTAATGGCCAAGTTTAACGAAGATTCGGCTGCGGATGCCGTACGTGCTTTGGCCGAATATACCAGCGATATCAAAGACAGGTTCTTAAACTTAGCAGTAAGTTATAATATCAATATTATTGCCGGGAGTATGCCGGAATACCGCAATGGAAACCTGTACAACGTTTCGTACCTGTGTCGTCGTGACGGAACATCAGATTACCAGTACAAATTGCACGTTACTCCCGATGAAGAAAGTTGGTGGGGGATGAAAGGTGGAAATTCGCTCAAGGTATTTGATACAGACATTGGGAAAATAGGGATTTTGATTTGTTATGATGTGGAATTTCCTGAGCTGAGTAGGATTTTGGCCGAACAACAAATGAACATTCTATTTGTACCGTATTGGACAGATACCAAAAATGCTTACCTCCGTGTGCGTCATTGTGCGCAAGCTCGTGCCATTGAAAATGAATGTTATGTGGCGATTTCTGGAAGTGTGGGCAATTTGCCGAAGATTGAAAACATGGATATCCAGTACTCTCAGGCGGCTGTATTTTCTCCTTCTGATTTCTCTTTTCCACATGATGCCATTGTTGCAGAAGCAACTCCCAATACTGAAACTACCCTGATTTGTGATTTGGACCTTGATTTATTGAAGAAAATTAGAAGTCAGGGAAGTGTAAGAAACATGCACCAACGCCGATTGGATTTGTATAAAGTAGAATGGCTGAAGAAAAAAGGCTCGAAGTAATTCATTAGATACAATGTATTAAGTATGATTTAAAGTACAAAGTATTAAGTACAAGGTATTATGTATTTGAATTGTAATTTATTCAGATTTCAACAAATTAACATTATACACCTTACATTTCACATCAAACATTTCACATCAATATACTCATTATGAAAAAATACATCTTCATTGCTACTATTGCGCTGTTGTCTTTCTCTTCTTTTGCGCAGTTCGATTATCCATTAAACAAAACAGAATGGAAAGTGGAATATGTAATCATGGAAAATGGTCTCAAAGATGATTTGAGCAAATTGGGCTTTTCGCTCTTTTTTCAGGAAAAATCATTCTCTTTATTTTTAGATGAAAATGAATGTTCTACCCAATACCAATTGGAACCGAACGATGGCTTTAGTGTTTTTGTGGGCGGTAATTGTACCAAACATTGCTGTGACCACGAAAAGGGTAAATGGATAAAAAAACGTATTTATGAAATCAAAAAGGCTACCTTTACCAACGATACCATCAAACTTCAGGGAGAAAATTTTATGTTGGTTGGTTCAAAAATGAAGAAATAGTTTGATTCTAAGTCTTCTCCAATCAATCATTGCCATCAATAGCCAAACACAGGCTGAAAATGGAAAGAAGAATGGTCACTGGGTTGAAAAAAAATCAAAGTCATTTTAGGAAAGTAAGTTTCCTGCGGTATTGTCCAAAAACAAAGTAAACATCAACCAAAAGTTGGTTTTTTCGATGAATGGTTTTACCCGTAGTTAAAACCATTGGTCTTTGACGGCTAACCTAAATGGCATGATTAAATTCATGAAAATAGAAACGTTTTCAAACTTTAGTGTTTCATTTAGGCTGTTCATTCGTCCTCCCAAAACGATTTTATTAGGTACAATTTGGGTTATAATCAGCAGGTGAAAAATAACCATCAAGGAAAGTACGGCTTACAAACCATTATAGGCAAATTGTTTGGATATGATTTTTTTTTCTTGGATTGGCAGGATGAAAATTAAAGTAGATTTCAGTAATAAAATACTACTTTTTATTCCTGAGTAAATCCCTGATTTCGGTAAGTAACATGACTTCTTTGGTAGGAGGTGGTGTAGCATGAGGAAGGTCTTCTTCTTTTTTCTTGGCAGCATTGATGGCTTTTACAATCATAAATAACACCATGGCCACAATGATAAAACCAATCAATGCAGATAAAAAACTACCATATTTTACGGTTCCAAATACGGTTAAATCAGCAAGTTTGCTGAGGTGAGCGCCTTGTAAAGCGGGTTTTAAAAGTAAAGGTGTGATGACATCTTCAATCAATGAATTTACAATTTTGGTAAATGCAGCACCAATCACTACTCCAATTGCCAGGTCAATTACGTTTCCTTTGATGGCAAACTCCCTGAACTCTTTTAAAAATCTCATGCTTAAATGGGTTTTAATGTCAGCACCAAAGAAGGCGTGGTGATGGTATTGCTTTTATTCAAAGCGCGGTCAAGAATATTGATGTCAAACTTGATGGTGTCGTTCTTTTTAATCGGGAAATTATTGGGTGTAAAGTCCGGAATAATAAAATTGTAATCCATGGTTCCTTTGAGGGGACTTTTTTTATTACCCGATTGGAAACGAGGAAATTGGGCATTCAAATCTAATTTTGAGTTAAATACAAGTTTTACCCACTGATTGTTTTTTCGTGTATACATGCTGATGTTTAAATTATTGTATACTGCTGTTTTTTTATGGTCTACAAAATAAGGTGGAACGGTATCTTTTGCATCCAAACCTAAGTCCCCATCTCCGTCTTGAAAATTAATGGTAATGTTGATTGAATCACCACCTGTAATTGTTGCGGTTTTGTTTTGGTGGTATTTTACAATATTGTTGAATGTGATTGCTGGAATTTTAGAAAATTCGGGCGGACTTTGACAAGCGCCAAATCCTAATACAATAAAAACATACAGGTACAAGAATTTCATTTTCATTCCTTAAGTATAAAGCAATTACCAAATTTATCAACGTTTGCACACAAAACCAAATATTCAACGCCCACAATCTTATAGTTAACGCAGGCTTTTGCGATTTATTAAAAAGTAATGCTTGGAATTCTTCTCTACAATTAAATATTTTCTAAGTTTGCATGAAGAACCAAATGATATGAATAATTTTAAGGCTAATTTTATTGCCAATTTACACCATTTAAAAACCAGTGAATTTAATGAAAATGCATTAAAACTGTTTAAATATCAGTATACTAACAATTTGTTGTACCAGCAATTTTGCGATTATTTGCACAGGTCTCCAGGGAATGTGAATGCCATAGCGCAGATTCCATTTTTACCCATAGAATTTTTTAAAAATCACCAAATCGTTTCTGGGCAGTTTTCGGATTTTACTGTCTTTGAAAGTAGTGGTACAACAGATGCTTCACTCAAAAGCAAACATTATGTCGCAGATTTGCCATTTTATTTAAACCATGCCGAGCATATTTTTAACGAATGGTATGGCAAGTTGGAAGAATACACGCTTTTGGCATTGCTTCCCAATTATTTAGAAAGAAGCAACTCCTCTCTCATTGCCATGGTGGATGATTTTATCAAAAAAACCAATAATCCTGACAGTGGCTATTACCTGTATAACCACGAAGCTTTGGTTGAAAAACTTAAAAATAGGAGAGGCAAAACCATGCTCATCGGGGTTACTTTCGCCTTGCTCGACTTGGCTGAAAAGTTTCAGGTTGACCTTCATGAGGTGATCGTGATGGAAACAGGAGGGATGAAAGGCCAAAGAAAAGAACTGCTCAGGGAAGAAGTGCACCGCATTTTAAATGCGGCTTTCAATACCCAAACGATACATTCGGAATACGGCATGACGGAGCTTTTGTCACAGGCATATTCTAAAGGAGACGGACTTTTTGAAACGCCTTCCAGCATGAAAATTTTATTGCGCGACATCAACGATCCGTTGACGATCAATAACCAGTTGAGGTATGGAGGCATCAATGTCATTGATTTGGCAAATATCGACAGCTGCGCTTTTATCGCTACCCAGGACTTGGGCAGAATGAAAGAAAATGGTTGTTTTGAAGTAATCGGCAGGTTCGACAGCTCTGATACCCGAGGATGCAACTTGATGGTGGTGGATTAGGTATGGCTATTCGAAATTTCAGACGTAATGGACATTATTAGACATTGCCTCCTTACTTTGTTATTTGTCTTGCAGTATCAACTCTTTGCCATCTTCTAACAGAACAATTTTTTGTTTCTCTGTTCTAAAGTTTTGGTATTTTGCACCATAGCCAGACACGTTACATTTATATATTTTCACTAGGCCTAAAAAGTTTTGGGTGGTCATGGTGTAATTGGGATGTACTAAAAAGTCATAATCCCCAGCCGATAGTGCTTTGTAAGCTGCCGCAGACCTTACTTTGTTAAGCATTTCTGTTTTGATGATCTTGAATGGATTGTATTGACTCCATGCTGAGCCACCCGCATCGGTACTATAATTGATACCATCAGCCAAGGTATTGTCGCCACTCATTCTAAAAAACAGAAAATAAGTACTCGTACTTTCACCCGAAAGTTTAGTGGTCTCATTTACTTAAATATCCGCCTTAATTGGGTCTAATTGCACATTTCTATACACTACAGGAGACGATTGAAATCCTTTGTTGGTGGAAGTACATACTGTGAAGAAAATGGCTGCACTGCAAATTAATA
>CALPQG020000153.1 GCA_943325655.2 Bifidobacterium breve
CACTTTGGCGATAGCCAAGGAATGTAAAATATGGTGTTCAAAAATAAAGTCGATGTCTTTTCTTGAAATCACATTGATTTGTTCATTCCAAATGCGGTACTGCTCCGCCATTTGCTCAAATTGATTCAATTGAAATGAAGTAAGTTCAGGGAAATATTTTTGTAGAATCATATAGTGTCTAAACTGATTGGTTTAATGGTAAACTTATTTTAATAGTAATAACGTTTCGGAATAAGAATTTAACCTAATGATAATATATAGATTGAGGATTAAGATGACATGGGCGTTTCCCGCTGTGGCGAGCGGGATCAAACAATCCCGATATTCTCGGGACAATTCTTAACGCAAGTGCAATCAACCACCGTTATTGCGATGTAAAGCCATTATCCCACATTCAAATCAATTTATTAAAGATTCATTTTCAATAAATCTTATTCCTAGTATTGCTAATTCTTCAAGTACAGGGATGTATATGTCTTCAGTGATGGGCAGCACCACTCCTTTTTGTTTTATTTGTCCTGCCAATATCATTTTAGAAACGATTGCCAGAGGCAAACCTACTGTTTTGGCCATGGCAGTATACACCTGATCATCGCCTATAATTTGTAAACGTGAAACAAGCTTTTTAGAAACACCTTGCAAGGAATATTCAAAGGCATGTACCATCACAATCATGTCTTTATCAGCAGCTTCAAGCTTCCATTTTTGCTCTAACAAATGCTGTAAATGCTGCGCTGGTGAAGCATTTGGCAATTCCAAAGGCGTATCAGACAATAGATTTAACCAAAGCAGCTTTTGCATGGGTTCACTGGTTTCTTCTATGGTCAAATAATTGGCCAACTGGGATTGCAATGTACCCTCTGCATTTGATGCTGGCAAAAATGCCTGAACCAATTGTTTGCAGGTCATTCCTTTGGAAATATCAATGCTGAATGAATCGTCGGTTAAACCCAATTTCACCAATTGAGCCCAAGCCTCACAATAGCCTGCTCCTCTTAAAGTACCACGCACAAAAGTTTGGCAACTTTCTAAACCGTATAAACTGATATAACTCAGTGAATCTCGGTTGGCATAACCTTCAAAATTCCCTAAGCCAGGCAACTCGAACGGGGTAGTTCTGAGAAATAATTGAGGATATGGAATATATTTTAAGGTATTGTTTTCAAGGTATTGCGCAGTGCCCTGCCCCGCCAAAATCACATTCCTAGGGTTCCAGCTAAACTTATAATGCCAGGGATTGGAATCTGATTCGGGAGCGACCAAACCGCCACAATAAGATTTAAAGGAAGTAATTGCTGCATTTTTGGCTTTCAATTCATGGATTACCTTCATCGCAGACATGTGGTCGATACCAGGATCTAAGCCACATTCCATCATGATCAAAATGCCTTTTGCTTTTGCGACTTCGTGCAATGCTTTTATTTCAGCACTGGCATAAGACGCCGTCAATAAGTTTTTACCCAAGGCCAGACAATACATCGCCACCTGAACATGCAAATGAGCAGGCAACATAGAAATCACCAAATCATTTGCGGCAACCAAAGCACGTGTTTCTTCCTGATTTTCCAATTCAAAACTCAAGGCTTTGGTATGCAAACAACCTTGCGTTTTAGCAATCGCCAATTCAACCTGAGGATCAGCAACGGTAACAAATACTTCCAATGCAGCAGCATGATCACACCAATATTGGATCAATGAAGAAGCTGAGCGTCCAGCACCAAGGATGAGTAAATGTTGCATATTCGAAGGATAAATTTGTTTGAAATTTATAAACAAACATCGTTTTACAAATTAGCATAAAAAGTTTTAAATAGTTTGTAATTTAAGGCAGAGAGTTTTAATGGTGCTGACATTAAGGTTGAAATCCAACCAGAGGGACTCCCTACAATTCAACTTTTCATATTCCTTTTACAAATCTTCAATTTCATGGGAAGCATAAAAATCAATAGGTATAGGCGTTTAGGTCGCATTGTTTTTCTTTATTTTAAGCGAATAGGAGTGTTTTTCATGAACTTTACTAGTAGTAAATCGAATATTGTTCCTAAATTATTCCTGCTATTGTACCGAAAATGATATGGCTATATTTGAAATACTGTTGTTAATAGTAATATAGTTGATGGTATTGTGTGGATTTGCGATAGTGATTGAGCAATTGTTTGAGCTCTTTTTCTTAGTTGTTTTATGCTTAAATTGAAACACAAATACTAGGTAACTAAGAAAAAAGCGAGTTGCGAAAGCACGGGCCCGAAGGGCATCGCCCAAATAATTTAAAAAAACGCTATTAAAATAAAATTCAAGAAAATTATGCTAAGATTAAAAATATAAAAACATACAAAATCAAGCACAGATACTTTTGCAACACCCTTAATCATCTATCGCCAATGATATTCATCTAAGTATCCTTGCAAGTTTTCAAGTGTTTTTACACCTGTAAATTCATACCTTGTCATATTAAAAACAAAGACAAGCAAATTATCAATTTGTGCGACCTAAACGCCTATACCTAAAAATTAAATAAATATAAACCATATCTATTTATTGAAGATGGCAAAACTTTGAATACTGGAGTTGATCCAAAAAGGTACCCAATGGAATAGGTGAGGTGTACAGAGTATTTAAAGTGGGAGGTTTCAAAATTGGTAGCATGAGATTAATTGCTGTTTTCTTACAAAGTCTATTCTATAAATACTGTTGAAAAGAGATTATTCACCCAATGCTTCAATCAACTTCGCTAGCTCCTCATCTTTTGCCGTTACTACATTGCCTGCATCATGTGTAGAAAGTTTAAGAATAACTTTGTTGTACATGTTTTCAATATAGGGATGGTGGTTGTGCTGTTCTGCCAATGCGCCTACTTTATTAATGAAGGACAAAGCCTCTGAAAAATCGGTAAAGGTGAATGTTCCTACCAATTCGTTTCCTATGGTTTTAAATTTCATGTTGTTTTCAGGTTGATATTTTTCAAGTTAACTGTAAATGTTAACAATAAATTGGATACATCAAAATGGCATTAAGTTATCAAGGCATATCTTTAAATTCTTTTTCTAAAGCTTCAATTTGAGCCAATAAAGATTTTAATGCTTCGGGAACTGCTTTACTTATTTGATAATCAGAAACGCCCATTGCTGAACGTTAGCCATTAAATACAGGGTTGAGTACTTCATTTTTACCTTTGCAAAGTAATAAGCCAATGGTAACGTTGTCCAGTGATGTATTCATTTACCACATTTACATAAAAATTAAGTCGACTTGCATTGCCTGGTTCAAATGAATGTGCTTTGCGTTCAATAATTACATGACAATGTAATCGGGTATGAGATAGTACTATAGCGGCATAAAAAATTTAGTTCTCAATTTCAACATGTACCTGACGACCAAGGTAGGACGATTGACAGTAGATCTGAAGAAATGAATTGTTCTATAGTTTATTTTTAAAACTATGGCTAAAGCGTATATTTGCCCTTATGGAAGAAAATAAAATAGCATTGAGAGGTGTAACAATCACCAAAGAAGCTTTAGAAGAAAGGTATGCCATGAAGTTGACGGATGCGGAATGGAAAGTATTCTCTTCCAAATTGATGCATAGCTGGGGGGCAGATGAGGAGGCGCTACGTAAACTTGTTTTTGGACATATTAAAAAATCCCTGACAGATATTGGCTTTAAGCTAGAAATCACTGATACCGGGTTAAGTTTTAAGAAGGTCGATTAGGGAATAAATTATTTCTGTTAAATTCTTCCGTGCGAAGAATTATATAACAAATTTCAAAAATTGTATAAAATAAATGTGGTTGAATGAGTAGACATTTGTTTCATAGTCAATCGCAATATATTTATAGTAGGATTAACAACAATTATCAGGGGTAAAATGACGCCGAGAAGGCAGGAACTGACTATTGAAATTGAAAGGTACTGTAAATTCAGTGGTAATAAGTTTTGTTTAGGCTAGATACCTTGACAAAACTTATTTTACTTTTAACTGAGTGGTGATTTTTTTAGCCATTACTGAAAAATGGAAGCTCATAAAATTGATTTTTAATAATTAAGTCTTGTGCCAACATATTTTTACGCATGAAAAAATGCTTGTTTGAAGAGCTTAATCTGGATGGTATTTTATAGTCTTTTTGTTGCAACCTTAGGGAGTCTTTTATTATGAACGATGGCTGTAATGACCACCATTTGTTTGGGCTCGTCGATATAAAAGTGAATATTGTATGGGAATATTTTAGGCTGTGCAATACGAATTATTTTGTACCTTAAAGCATAGGATTTTGGGTTTTCTAAAATGTGTTTGATGGTTTTTTCAATAGCTGTAGCAAACTCAATTTCTAATCCATTTTTTTGTTTTTTTGTACCAAGATTTTGCTTCAACAACATCTGTCTCTACTTCATCAAAATAGTGTAAAAAATAAGCCATTAAATTTTGCGTTTTAATGCAGTTAAAAGATTTTTACCTGGTTGTATACGTGCTGGGTTTTGAGTGATAGCTTCAAGTCTTGTGTCTATTAAATCTTTTTCCCATTGTAATAAATCTGAATCCGCATTTTCAATATCAGGATATTGATTTTTTATTATCGTCCAGACTTCTATTGGAATAAATACACCTGTATTTTTACCTTGTTCATCATGTACAATTTGAAGTTTCATAATAAATATTTTTATAGAATATCTTTAAATAAAATCTTGGAATTTCCTTTTGATAAGTAATGACACATGTCCAAAAGCAGTTTTATTTCATTAAACTGTTATAAATTTACACTTTTTTCTCAAACCTGAAAAGGATTTTAAATTCAGATAAATCAATACTTTCGATTTTTTATGAAATTATACGTGATGTACCAAAGAACAACTAGAATAATAAATTTATTGGCTCATTGAAGACCAGCTCAATCCGAACAATCTTTATGTTATTATGCTTTTTTATACTTTTTGCATTTCCTTCAACAACTTTTGCAAATTAATTCCTTTACCTAAAATACCTTTCCAAAGGTCGCCAACTTGTTGTATCCTGTCTTCTATCGTATACATCGTAAATAGTTGTGGGGAAAGGGTAGGGTTGACTTCATGCCAATTTAATGGTGCAGAAACAGTGGCAAGTGGTCTTGGTCTTACACTATAAGGCGCAGCAATGGTTTGCCCTTTTCTGTTTTGAAGAAAGTCAATATACACTTTGTTTTTTCGTTTGCTCAGGCTGCGTTCTATACTGGTAGTTTCAGGCAGTCGCTTGTGTGCCATTTTTGCCAATAATTCAGTGAAAATTTTTGCCTCGTCGTAAGTATATTTGGCTGCCATTGGAATATAAATATGTAAACCTGTCGCTCCACTGGTTTTGCAGCAGCATGTTATGTTGAGTTCATCGCAGATATTTTTGATTACCAGCGCAGTAGTAACCACTTCAGTAAAGGCGATATCTTCGGGATCGAGGTCAAGAACAAGATAATCAGGATTGTCAGGATTGTCGTAAGTGCTGTGCCATGGATTGATTTCTATACAACCAAGATTGGCCATGTAAATCAAAGTTGCTAGGTCGTTGCAGAGCAGGTAATGGATGTATTTATCATTGGAAGAAGAATAGAGCCTAGCAGTTTTTGCCCAGTCTGGTAACGAGGCTACATGCATGTCTTTTTGAAAAAAGCTTTCTCCTGTAATTCCATCAGGATGCCTGTTTAAAGACTGTGGCCTGTTTTTGAGGTAAGGCAATAGGTATTTCCCCATTCTTAGGTAATAATCTATCAACTCATTTTTAGTGATTTGTTCTTCGGGCCAATAGATTTTGTTCAGGTTGGTGCATTTGACTTCCTTGTTTCCAATTGGAATAGTTTTGTTATTTTCGGTCGGCATAAGCATTAGTTTTTATTTGAGAGAAGGGAATTTCCTGCGTAATTTCAGTGGCTTTTTTGTCTGTCCTTAAGCCTGCAAATACAGGGTGACGTAAAAAATTGTCCTGTGTCAGTTTACTGTAATGAATGTTGCAAACCAAGGTGGGGTGTAGCCAGGTTACTTTTCCTTTTAAACCCCTCATTTTGGGTTCAATGGCAAACGGACAAGTTTCTGTTTCCAGTGTACTGAATTTTTCGTGCAATGCTTTCAAAGAAGCTTCCGTAAATCCCGAGCCACAATTACCGATATACACCAACTTTTGGTTTTCATAAACTCCCAAAATCAAGGAGCCAAAATATTGCCGGCTATTTTGTGGAGCGGTATATCCTGCAATTACTGCTTCCCGACTCAAAACACTTTTTACTTTAAGCCATGAACTGGTACGTTTCCCAGGGAAATACTTGCTCTGGCCATCTTTGGCTAAAATACCTTCATAACCTGAAGCGGTTAATTTTTTAAACAATTCTTCACCTTTTTCTGCTATGAATGTTGTTTCGATGATATTCTTGAAATGATAATTGCGAAAAAATGCGGTCAGGAGTTCTTTACGGTATATTAATGGCAAGTCAATGACGCTGTGGCCATTGAGGAACAATAGGTCAAAGACATAATATTTAAGGATCCCTTGCTGCGTGTGGGGATAGTTTTGTAACCATTGAAAATCACTGATTCCATTTTTGTTTTCGATGACAATCTC
>CALPQG020000154.1 GCA_943325655.2 Bifidobacterium breve
ATCGCCCATGTAGGTTTTATTTTATTGGGAGTGGCAGCGGGTACTTCATTTGGGACAAAAAGTGCTTTGTTTTATTTGGGGGGATATGCATTGATGAACTTTGCCTTTTTGTGGTTATTGGAAGTGTCTGAAATTGAAAAATTTGAAGACCTAAAAGATATTGGTAAAAAACATGGTTTGTGGGCAATATTGCTGACGATTTGTTGTGTAGCTTTGGCTGGAATTCCACCAACGGTTGGGTTTTCTGCGAAGTTTTTAGTGTTTACTGCATTGCTGGAATCCTGGAACCTTTCCGGAGGATTGGAAACTGTAAATGGTAAAATTGCATTGCTACTGTTGCTTTTTGCATTCTTCAATACATTAGTAGGTTTTTTTTATTACTTCAAGATTCCATACCTGATGTACATCAAAAAATCAGATAAAATTATTACAGAGATGAACTTTAGCGTACCTGCAAAAGTTTTTGCTGTAGCGATGGTAATCCCTCTGTTCATTTTGTTCTTTAAATCAATACTTTAAATGAGTTTTTTGTTAAAATTCATTTAACGCCATAAATTAAAACCTAAATTATCTCCTTTACAATGAGCGACCCAATTAAACACGAATGTGGCATTGCACATATCAGGCTTAGAAAACCGTATGCTTATTACCTTGAGAAATATGCAACGCCATTTTATGGATTGAAAAAGTTGTATGTGATGATGGAAAAGCAAAAGAATCGAGGCCAGGATGGGGCAGGTGTTGGGGTCATCAAAATTGATGTCGAACCAGGATTGAGGTACATCAGCCGTTATAGATCAATTGATTCTAATGCGGTGGCATCTATTTTTGATAAAATTTACAAGAAGTACAGGAAGTCAATCAAAGGTTTTAAAGACAGGTCTAAAGATGCTGACTGGTTGTTGGAAAATGTTGCCTTTACTGGCGAAGCTTTGCTTGGACACCTTCGGTACGGAACACACGGTAAAAACAGCATAGAAAATTGTCATCCAATGTTGCGTCAAAACAACTGGCGCAGTAGAAATTTGGTGATGGCGGGTAATTTTAACATGACCAATAATGCTGATTTGTTTCAACGTTTAATCGAATTGGGACAGCATCCAAAAGAAAAAACAGATACGGTAACTGTGATGGAAAAAATTGGGCATTTTCTGGATGAAGAAAATCAGAACATGTTCAATAAATACAAAGACACCCATTCCAACAAAGAAATTTCTGACATTATTGAAAATGGCCTGGATTTACAAAGGGTGTTGAAAAGGTCTTGTAAAGATTTTGATGGTGGTTACGCCATGTGCGGAATTACGGGATATGGTGCTTCATTTGTCGCAAGAGATCCAGCCGGAATTCGCCCAGCATTTTATTATGCGGATGATGAAGTGGTGGTGGTCGCTTCTGAAAGACCTGCCATCAAATTGGCTTTTGATTTACCTGATTATTCTCAGATCAAAGAAATTGAACCTGGCCATGCCTTGATTATTAATAAGGATGGTACTTTTGGTGAATACCAGTTTATTGACAAAATTGAGAAAAAACCGTGTTCTTTCGAACGCATATATTTTTCCAGAGGAACAGATCCTGATATCTACAAAGAAAGAAAACAATTGGGTCGTTTATTGATTCCTCAAATTTTACAATCGGTTGATTTTGATATTGAAAACACCGTTTTTTCTTACATTCCCAATACTGCAGAAAATGCCTACATCGGCATGATGGAGGGAATTGAAGAGTATATCAAAGCGTACCGTAAGAAAAAAATCACAGAAGGAAATTTAAGTGCGGATGAATTGGATAAAATTTTATCTATTTGTCCTCGTACTGAAAAGTTGGTCATCAAAGACGCCAAACTGCGTACTTTTATTGCCAACGACAACAGCAGGGATGAAATAGTGGGCAGTATTTATGATACGACCACAGATGTAATTAAAAAACAAGTAGACAACCTGGTCGTTATCGATGACTCTATTGTGAGGGGAACTACCTTAGAAAAAAGTATTCTTAAGATTTTGGACAGGTTAGAACCTAAAAAAATCATCATTGTATCTTCTGCACCACAAATTCGTTTTCCAGATTGTTACGGTATTGACATGTCTAAAATCAAGGAATTTGTTGCTTTCAGAGCCATGTTGGCCTTATTGAAAGACAATAACCTAGAATATAAACTGGATGAGGTTTACGACAAATGTAAAAATGCAGAATTGGAAGGAAATACGAATACCAATTTTGTAAAAGAATTGTATGCTCCATTTTCTGATGATCAAATTTCTGCTAAAATCGCTGAAATCATTACTCCCAAAGAGTTGACATCAAAAGTGCAGGTTGTCTATCAAACTGTGGCGAATTTACATGTGGCTTGTCCAGAGAATGCTGGTGATTGGTATTTTACTGGAAATTACCCAACTCCTGGCGGCAATAAAGTGGTAAACGCTGCTTTCGTTAACTTTATGGAAGGTAAAACGGTAAGGGCTTATTAAGGATTGTAAGTTAAGAGTTGTCAGTTTTAATTTCTGCTATGGTTCATGCTTATGAACCATAGCAGAATTTTTTTGTTTCATCGTATATTTTCAAGCGTTGTTGAATTGAAATACATTACGTTATTGATGAAAAATGTTTTTGGAAAATGAGTTACTGTTTGTATAAATCAACGTTGATTTAAAGTGTTGAATTCTAATACTTTTATTTAGGGTCTGCTGAAAAGGCATTAACATTATCAATAACAGTGATTTATGATTAAGAATAGATTTTAAAGTGCAAACAAATCATGCGCATTCTTTGAATTGTCTTGCTTACCACCTATTAAAAATGCGTTATCCCGATATTCTCGGGATTGATCCATGAAGCGGTTAAAAAACAAAACACTGTTTGAGCCACGCTACTGTTGAAAGTTTTCAACAAATTTAGTGGCGAGTTTGTTTCCAGCGTAATGGAGCAAATTCGTAGCATTTTTAAACAAATGTCCGCCGTGGCGGAGTCTTGATTTTCGTTTGTTAATTTTTTATCAATTTTAAATTACTAAAATAATACAAAATTACTGCCGAATTTTTGCTGTGAATAATTTAATTTTTCACCGCAAAATTGGTTTTTAGGAAAATCAAAATGTCACTAGGTTACAAATTGTAAACTAGTGAATATGCAATTTCGTTTTTCAATTTAGTTATCAGCTTTTATACGTCTAATCGGCATAATCCGCATTCCAAGTTTATATTCTAATAACAATATTGCACACGGATTTTAAAGAAACAAAATTCAATCACTTAACGACATTAGTAACAAGAGAGGAATCAAGGATGTGTTACCCTCTACTTCAATTCATCTAAAAAACATAATCGTTAAATTAACCTTCATTAGTTGTTTTTTAGGGAATAAAGTAGAAATTTGTGTGGTATAAACGAAGATAAGGTTTGAAAAAAGTATTGGTGATTTCTTATTACTGGCCTCCTGCGGGTGGGTCAGGTGTACAAAGACCTTTGAAGTTCGTGAAGTATCTTCCTGAAATGGGTTGGGAACCAATTGTTTATACGCCTTCCAATGGTGAAGTTCCTGACAAAGATTTGTCATTGATGAAAGACGTATCTCCTAATTTACAGGTAATTACACAACCTATTTTTGAACCCTATACTTTATACAAACTATTTACAGGCAAAAGCCTGAAAGAGAAAATCAATCCCAACTTCTTTACACAAAAAAAAGAAGGCTTTAAAGACAAAGCGGCCATCTGGATCCGATCTAATTTTTTTATTCCTGATGCACGTATGTGGTGGATCAAACCTTCCATTACTTACCTTGAAAAATACATTCGGGAAAATAAAATTGATGCCATCATTTCTACAGGGCCGCCGCACAGCATGCATTTAATTGCTTTGGGATTAAAGAAAAAACTACATATTCCTTGGTTGGCAGATTTTAGAGATCCATGGACGAACATAGATTTCTTCAAAGAATTGACCCTTACTTCCTGGGCGGAAAAAAAACACAAAAGTCTTGAAAAAGAAGTGCTTACCACGGCTGATAAAGTAGTGTGTGTAGGAAAAACCTGGGGCGAAGAACTTGAAATACTTTGTAACAGAAAAGTCGATATCATCAACAATGGTTTTGACCCCGATGATTTTGACTTGAAAGAAGCCATTCCATTGGATGCGAAGTTTTCTATTGTGCATTTGGGAATGTTTTCCAAAGGCAGAAACCATGAAGTATTCTGGAAAGCCTTAGCTGAATTGTGTGCTGAAGATGAAGTTTTTAAAAATGATTTGCAATTGAAGTTTTATGGTAAATTAGATGTTTCTGCCAAAGAATACATGCTGAAATACCAGTTGGAAGCACAAACGCATTTTTTTGAATATGTGCCACACAATGAAATTGTGAAAGTGCAGTTTTCCTCCCGTGTATTGTATTTGTCTGTCAACAATACGCCCAATGTAAAAGGCATCATGACGGGTAAAATATTTGAATACCTTGCCGTGAAACGTCCGATTTTATGCATAGGTTTGGAAGAAGGAGACGCCGCAGAGGTGTTGAAAAATACAGGTGTTGGGTTGATCTCGGGTTTTGAGGATTTGGAAAAGCTGAAAGCCAATATCAGGATTTTGTACCAACAGTATAAAAAAGGGGAGGACCAGGTTTCTGGTGCTCAGATAGAACAATACAGCAGAAAGACACAAACGGCTCAATTGGCCAAACTGTTAAATAACATACAATAAAACACACCATTTTATGTCAAAAAAAATCATTACCGTTGTCGGTACCCGCCCCAATTTAATTAAGATTACCCAATTTTTTAAGGAGGCTGAAAAGCAATGTTTTGACCTTAAAATTGTACACACTGGCCAGCATTTTGACAAAAATATGAACGATGTTTTTTTTGATGAACTGGAAATGCCTTTGCCAAATTATTCCATGAACGTGGATAAAACCTCTGTGATTACGCAGATGGCAGGTATTATGGTGGAACTAGAAAAGATTTGTAAAGAATTCAAACCTGATTTGATTGCGGTGGTGGGCGATGTGAATTCTACTTTTGCTGCAGCACTTGTAGCCAACAAACTGAGTATTCCTTTGGCGCATATTGAAAGTGGTTTGAGAAGTTACGACAATGAAATGCCCGAAGAACACAACAGGATATTGACAGACGCCATTACCAATTATTATTTTATCACAGAAGAAGGTGGCAGGAAAAATTTGTTGGGTGAGGGAAAACCTGAAACGTCTTTGTTTATGGTGGGCAATACCATGATTGATACTTTGGTAGCTTTTGATGCTAAAATTGAACAAAGTGTCATTTTGGAGAAATTGAATTTGCAACCAAAATCCTACATTCTCCTTACCATGCACCGTCCTGGAAATGTGGATTTTCTTGATGGCTTGCAAAAGTTGTTGGCTTTGATTCAGGATTTAAGTAAAAAATACAAGATCGTTTTTCCTATTCATCCCCGTACTTTACAAAACCTGAAAAAGTTTGGCTTGGAAGAAGCTTTTATTTCAAACCCAAACCTGATTTTATTGGAGCCAGCCGGTTATCTTGATTTCCAAAAAATGATCAAATACAGTGCCTTTGTAATTACTGATTCAGGCGGGATACAAGAAGAAACTACCTTTAGACAAATTCCTTGCATCACTTTAAGACCCAATACAGAAAGACCAAGTACGATTGAATTGGGCAGTAATGTGTTGATGGACTTTGATTTAACGGCATTGAAGGATAAAATTGCTCAAATTGAAAATGGAACCTTCAAAAAAGGAACAATTCCTCCTATGTGGGACGGAAAAGCTACAGAAAGAATATTTGAGGTGTTGAATAAGATTATTTAGGGTTTGCTGAAAAACTCGCTTACCCATTAATTGTTACTTTAATTCTATCTTTTGTCACTTTTTTCCTTGATGAAAAAAGTAACCAACGAAAATCAAGACTGTATAAAAAATGCTAAAATTTGCTCCATTACGCTGAAACAAAACAAACTCGCCACTCACATTTGTTGAAAACTTTCAACAGTAGCGTGGCTCAAACAGTGTTTTGTTTTTAACCGCTTCATGGAGCAAATTTCTTAACGCATTTTTTAAAAGGTCGAATGCAAGACAATTCAAATATTGCACATGATAACTTTCCAATTTACACTTTATGGCTAATCATAAATAACTGTTGATGAAAATATTATTTTTTTTAATAGACTCTAAATGGACTTAAAAAGCCTCACCATCTTCAAAAGAAAGGGGTGCAAGATTATAAGCACAAATTTTGTTATTCATTCCTTTACAAATGGCTTGTTTTAAGAAATGAAGGGTGACATGTACCCAAACATAAAACCCTTCTCCTTTGGAGAGGGTTGGGTGAGGCTTTTTGTTGAATTTATTTCAATGCGTTCACCCTCTTCTACTGCTCATTTTGCACCAACAAATCTATCAACGAGGCATCCACACTTGGTTCAAATACTTTTGCCCACACATGATCGCCTAGTGCCAAGACATCAAACCGCCCGTGGGTGTGAAAGGTATCGAGGAGCGCTATGCTCCATGGGATGCTGGAATTGAGCAGAAAATTATAATGCAATTTATTGGCTATGCG
>CALPQG020000155.1 GCA_943325655.2 Bifidobacterium breve
CTCAAAAGTAACATATCTTCAGACTTATTACCTTTAGGCTTAGCTTTTAGCCCATCAATACCATTATTTTTATGTGCTTTAACCCATTCTGTTATTGTACCTGCTCTTACGCCGAACATCTGAGCAACTTCTGATTTTTCATATTTTTTGGATAAAATCAAACGAATTGCCTTTTTGCGAATACTTAATCGTGTCTCCTCTGAAACTGTCCTGAAATCTTCTTTTTCCATACGCGAATACATGAAATTATTTCGATATTATACCGTCAAGTTAATATGTGAAGTGGGTAAGGAAGTGATTGATGCCGTTCAAAATTTGTTTGGATCAACAGTCGGATTTATTCAAATGAAGGAAAATGGAAAAGGGATTTTTAACCTGTGGGAAGCCAATAAACAATTGTTGCTAAGGGCTGGTGTTTTGGAAAAGCATATTGAATTGGCTGGAATTTGTACTTATAAAAATAGTGACATGTTTTTTTCTCACCGTCATTCTTCCGCTACAGGAAGGTTTGCCGCAGGAATTTGCATTAAGAAATAATTTCTACGACCACAAAATTACCTTTTAGGTAAATTTCGGAGTCGTAGAAATTTTTGAAATGAATTACCTGATAATTTCAACCTTCACTGCATTGTAGCCTTTTTTGCCTTTTTCAAGGTCATATCTCACCTGGTCGTTTTCTCGAATCTGATCGATTAGGCCTGACGAATGAACAAAAATGTCTTCTCCTGCATTTTCTGATTTAATAAACCCAAAACCTTTTGAGTTATTGTAAAATTTTACGGTACCTGTTGCCATTGGATTAAATGATTATAAATATTAAAATAATAAATTAAAATTGAAGTTTAAAACTTCTTCGTTTAAGTAGCGAATTGAGCATTCCTTTTTTGAAAAGAGTTAAAATAGTAGTGCTTAGTTGAAAACTTAAACTATGCATAGTTAGTGATTTAATAAAAAGTCTCCAAATTTTTTATGACTACTTTTTGATATTTTTTAAATTCTAGGTTTGAATTAAAGATGCTTCCTTAAAGTTATTTACTTCAACATAATTTTAGCATGGTATTCATTAACCACAGTTTTAATTTTAAATAGGTATTCCCCTTTTTTTAATTTTAATGGTTGTAAATCAATTTCATTTTTAACAGCTGGGTCAATAGTGTTGATGTCAAATTCATGTAACAATGAACCTGTTAAATTGAATACAGCTACGCTTGCAATTCCTGCATCACTGTCATTGAATTGAATGAAAATATTTTCACCTTCTTTGGTTGGATTCGGGAAAATAGAAAGCGTTTTAATGGTTTCAGCGCCATTCAAAAATACTACAGCAGAGTATTCAAATTTATAATTCAAATCAATTTGTTTTAACCTGTAATATGCGGGCAAAAAGGTGTTTGCTGATTTGTCACTGAAGGAATATTTTGAAACCGAACTGGTGGTTCCATTTCCTTGGATTGAGCCAACAAGCTCAAAATTTACCCCATCATGTGCACGTTCTATTTCAAACAGTTTGTTGTCTGTTTCCTGTGAAGTTGACCAGGTTAATACGTTTTCATTGGTGTTTTTAACGACGTCAAAATTGATAAACACTACAGGTAAAACAGCAGTAGGAACAATCTCGCCTGTACCGAGTTGTGTCGCAGTATAATAGGAAGAGTTGGAAGTTCTATAAAAACGTATTTGGGTTAATTCTCCTGCTGATAATTCTGTTGTAGCCCCTGTGAAAACTTGTCCACTTGTACCCGAAGTGCCATTATAGCCACCAAGCCAGCCAGTGATGGTAAGTGTTTTGTTGGCAGTAAAGCTGCCTGTACTTGCTGCGAAACGTAAAGCATGACTTCCAGTACCCAATGCAATGGTAGAACTTTCTGTAAGGCCAAGTTTCCCTGTAGTAGTATTCGAAAATCCTGCTCCAGCACCAGAAGTTAAGGTGCCACCATTGAGCGTGATTTGGGAGGTAGGTATGGAATGCGCAAGTCCCAATGTTAATGTTCCTGAAGAAATAGTGGTTGCTCCTGTGTAAGTGTTTGTGCCTGATAGGTACCAGGTTCCTGTACCTGATTTGGTTACATTCACAGTACCTGTTCCATCTACAATTGCTCCACCTAATTCACCTGTTCCAGCTGTTGATCCTTGAAGGGTTAGTGTTTTTGACCCAGCAGAAGTAGAGGTAAGTGCACTAGAAAATTTTAATAGACCAGTTCCTGATTGGTCTATCGTGGCACCTCCTGTTGAACCGGCCAATTGAATTACCCTGTCAGTAGTTTGTGCAGTGCCTGTATAAATTAATGTAGCGGTTGTTCCGCCATTTCCCATTGCTATTGTACCGTTTGCTGTAGTCGTTGGTGCACCAAGTGAACTAGCGCCACCGCCAACATTTTTAATCGTGTTAATACTCAATGTTCCTTGTTGAAAAAATGTTTTAACAGTATAAGTATTTAAACCAGTTAAACACCATTTACCTGCACCTGATTTTATTAAACTCACAGTTCCTGAGGCTGGTTCTGGAATAATTCCAGAAATCGTATTGTCGCCAGTGTTGGTGCCCGCTAAGGTTAATAATTTTACACCTGCGCCAGTAGCTGTCATATTTGAAGTGAAAGTAACTGATAATGGACTATCTTTTAATGATTGTAAAGTAGCACCACCTGTTGTTCCGGTAAGGTTTATTACCCTATCTGTTGTAAATGAAGTACCTGAGGCAAGTGTTCCTTGGAAAAGTAATTTAGAAGTAGTTGTTCCTGATCCTAAGGAAATTGTTCCATTTGCAATAGTTGTAGGAGCTCCTAGAGAACTGGAACCACCACCAACATTCGCCAAAGTAGTTACATAAGTATTTGCTGCGCTTACATTTGTGTGTGTTCCTGTGTAAGTGCTTGTTTTTGAAGTGAATGCAAGGTTTCCTAATCCGGCATGTATCGTATTAAATGCTCCTGATATTACTCCTCCAATGTCAAGGTATCCAGCACCATTTGAAATGGTAATTGTAATATTGGCTTGTAAAGTAACTGCTCCTGTACCCATAACTAAATTCGTAGCGCTTGAATAGGTAAAACCAGTACTTAATAATAATGGGTTGTTAGTGGACAGCGTTAAATTTGCTCCTGTAGAGTTTGTAATGGTAGTACTAGCTCCGATGGTAAATGTACCTGTACCCAAACAAGTAGTGCTTCCCATATTGAGTGTACCTGAACTTAAGTTAACACCACCAGTAAAATCATTTGCACCTGACAGTTTAATAGCACCAGCCCCATCTTTTATGAGCGCCCCGCTACCACTAATTACACCAGTTAATTCTGCTGTTCCAGCACTAGCAACCGTAAGTAAAAAGCCACCATTAGCAACTGTTCCACTGATGGTTAATGTTCCTCCTGAAGTGGTTGTAATGGTGGGTGCGGCTGTACTAAAAGTGATATTCAAACTTATAATCATGGTATTGCTGGCATTGCTTGCGGTGATGGCGGTTGCGCCACCCGATAGACCAAGGGCATTTCCGGCCAAAGTATAAGCACTTGCGCCCCCTGCTCCGAAAGAGATGGATTTAAAAACAGTATTGGCCGCAATATCATTGGAAGTAGAAACTGTGGCAACTCCAGAGGGGAAGATTAAGTCATCTCCGGTACCAGGAACAGCATTCAAATCCCAGTTGGCTGCGGTGTTCCAAAGGTTACTCGAACTTCCATCCCAAGTATAGGTGGTAGCATGGGTAAGGTGTGTAACAAAACAAGTCAAAATGATCCATAAAAAAGGAAATACATGACGGGTTAATTTTTTAAAAATTAAAATCATAAAATAGAATTTAAATCAGGAACAATTAATTGAAAATAGGGACTAAAATAGGTAGGTTGATTAATAAAAAGCATCAACACTTAAACATTTTTTCTAAATCTATTTTTTTTTTTTGATAATACTAAAATTTTATTTAATTTTTTTTAAAACTATCGCATCAATTTCAATGCTTTTTAGATGAACAAACAGGGTATTTCTTGTGATTCGTTGTTACGTAATGACGGTTTTTTCAAACTATTGGATTAACTCAAGTGAAGTTTCTCTTAATGATTATAATCGCAAACCTGTAAGGAAAATGGATTAATAAAATACTACATTTCATGATTTAGACCTCATTTCAAACTTATACGAAGTGTAGCGTTTTGTATTCCGTTAAATTTTTACCTTTACAATCTTATGTTCGTCCTATGACTATTGTTGTTCAATCCTTCGGGTTGGGTATACATATCCCTAAGGGTGAAATAAAAATTAACCTGAATGAAATAAAGGGTAACTGGTAATAGTTAAACAACAACCATATCGTAGAACCGAGTCACTATTAATCACGAATAGCGGTTTGTTGGTTAATTTTTTTCGAGTTTTATACTATTTTACTAAAATAAACTGTTATCAAAGCACTTGTCTAAATAGAAAATTTACCTAAATTCGTGCCTTAGATGAGCTTTTTATATCCTATATTTCTTTTTGCTTTCCTCGCGGTGATTATACCGATAATCATCCATTTATTCGATTTTCAAAAGCCCAAAAAAATATTATTCACCAATGTAAGGCTCTTACAACAGCTTCAACAATCAACCAATAAAGGTTTTAAGGTCAAACACTTACTGGTTTTGTTTTCAAGAATTTTATTCATTTCTTTTTTGGTATTGGCTTTTACTCAACCATTTATTCCTTCTCAAAGCAATTCAAAAATTAAGGGCAAACAGGCGGTAAGTTTGTACGTTGACAATTCATTGAGTATGGAGCAAATGAAAGCGGGTCAAAAATCTTTAGACCTTGCTTTGCAGGAAGCCTTGGAAATTGAAAAGGTTTTTCCAATAAATACGTCATTTCAATACCTTGACAATAACTTTGAAGCCAAAGACCAATACCTGATTCACAAAGATCAAATCAAAGACAGGTTTACTGAAACGCGGTTTTCACCCATCAGCAGGGAATTGGGAGCGGTGGTAAAACGTCAAAAAAATGCTTTACAAACCTTGGGTGGTTCGGTTCAAAAAAATATATTTTTACTCTCTGATTTTCAGAAAACTACCACTGGTAACTTAACTCAACTCCAAGCCGATTCCAATACCATCATCAACCTTGTACCTATTCAAAATGAAACGGCTGAAAATGTTTTTATCGATTCCCTTTGGCTGCAAAATCCTTTTATAAAACCCAAAGAGCTCAACCATTTATTGGTCAAACTTAAAAATACGGGTACCGAAAATTCCAAAAAAGTAGCCTTGAAACTCATGATTGATGGTATTCAGGTGAGTTCAAACAGTGTTGCATTGGAACCTGCTTCGGTAAAAGAAATAGATTTTTCGTTTATCATCAATGAAATTGGCTTCAAACAATGCAGCATCACTTTTGACGACAGCCCTGTTACTTTTGACAACGTTTATTATTTTACCTTACAAGCTGCAAGACCAATCAATGTGTTGACCATCGGGGAGGGGAAAGACAATTATTTATCAAAAGTTTATTCAAGTGAAAGCTTTTTCGCACTTGAAAGTAATGTAAACAATGGATTGAATTACAGTGTTTTAAATAAATCAAACTTAATTGCTTTACAAGAATTTGACAACTTAGATGAATCAGTTTTAGCTCAAATAAAACAAAAAGTTTTGGCTGGAGCAGCTGTCGTTTTATTTCCTTCATCCCATGTCAGTGCTGAAAAAGCAAACCAGCTATTGAGAATTTTTAATATTGCGACCACTTCTTTACCTGTTCAAAATGAGCTTCAAAAAGTGGAAAACCCTGACATTCATCATCCATTTTACTACAATATTTTTGAGAAGTTTACAGGCAAAGAAAATATGCCAAGTGCCAAGCCCCTTTATCAAATCAAAGCCAAAGCTTTGTTGAAATTTAAAACAGGGCAAACCTTTTTGAGTGAATCTGATTTGGGAAAAGGGAAGGTATATGTGTGTGCATCTAGCCTGCAACCTGAAAGCAGTACCTTGGCTAGTCATGCTTTTTTTGTACCGATCATGTACAAAATAGCCATCTTGAGTGCGAAAGATCAAAGTAACTTGGCATATTCATTCAATGAAAAAAATATTTCATTAACACTGACTACTGAGCACCAGGAAATTCCAGTGAAACTTATTAAAGATGATCTTGAAATTGTGCCTGCTTACCAATGGGCAGATGGGAAATTGAATTTGCAATTGCCAAAAGTAGAAATGACTCCAGGCTTTTACCAATTGAAACAAGGCGACAAGTTGTTGAGTATTTTGGCTTTTAATTATGGAAAACAAGAAAGCACGCTGGAATATTATACTGCCGAGCAGTTAAAGAAAATATTCTCCAATCAAAAAAATATCAAAGTATTTAATGTTCAGGATGGAGGAGAAGCCTCTGAAGCCATTAAAGTTGAAGCTTTAGGTTTCAATTTATGGAAATATTGCCTGATAATGAGTATGTTGTTTTTGCTGATTGAAATTTTATTGATTCGTTGGCAAGATTTATTGAACCATAAGATTTTTAATTTTAGAAAATAAAGAAGTGCTTTCATTGGGAGAAATCTAACTGAAAAAACGATTTGTTTTCAAC
>CALPQG020000156.1 GCA_943325655.2 Bifidobacterium breve
CCATGCTTTTGGTATTTCTTTGTTCAAACCTTATCTTTATCAGGATAAATATTTAAACGATTCATTCAAATGAAAATATCCATTATTGGTACTGGAAATTTAGGTTGGCATTTGGCAAATGTACTTGAAGAAGCAGGGCATACCATTATCGATATTTACAGTCGAAATAGTCAACAGGCAAAAAATAGTGCTAGCAAGTTGTACAGTGCCAAAGGAACGGATAGTCTTGATTTTTCTGACAGTATAGCAGATGTTTTTATGGTAGCAGTTGCTGATGATGCCATTGCAAGTATTGCCTCTGAAATTATTTTGCCAGAAAAAGCAATCATTGCCCATACTTCTGGTACAAGGAGTATCATGGATTTAGAAGCCTGTACAAATCCAAAAGGCATATTCTACCCATTGCAAACATTTACCAAATCCAAAAAGGTAGACTGGAGCACCATTCCAATTTGCATTGAAGCTACAGATGTTGCCACTGATGTGACTTTGACAAAATTAGCGGAATCCTTGAGTAAATTTGTTTATTTTTTGGATGCTGCTCAACGCAAAAAATTACACCTATCGGCTGTATTTGCAAGTAATTTCAGCAATCATTTGTTACGGATTGCCAAAGAATTGTTGGCGAGCCAGGATGTTCCTTTTGAGATTTTAAAACCATTGATCATTGAAACCATTGACAAAGCACTCATCAATGGTCCGGAAAATTCGCAAACAGGACCTGCTATTCGTAAAGATTTACAGACCATTCAAACACATTTGGATGAATTGCGTTTGGAACCCCAAAAACAGGAAATTTACAGGTTAATGACCAAAGCAATCATGGACAACAAGTCAATTTAAAAAGTATTGAAATGGCCTCGTTGAATGTTATTTGTACACCAAATTTATCTCTTTACTTTTGGCATAACCACAACAAAGCAATACTTGTCCTTTGGCAATTTCATTTTTATTGAGTGTATCATTGCCTTCCATGTCAATAATTCCAGCCGTACAAAATGCCATACAGGCAGTGCAAACGCCATTTTCACAGGCGCAAGGCATGTCTATTCCTGCATTTTTCCCCGCTTCTAAAATGGTCTCATTTTCATCTACTTCAAAAGTATAGGTTACATTTTTGAGTGTAGCTGTAACTGTTGATTTTGTGGTAGCTGTACTTGGTGATACTGAATGGGTACTTGAATTGCTGGCAGCGGCGGTAAACTTTTCTTTTTTGATATTGTTAAGGTCAACCCCCAAATCATTGAGTCCTGCAATGACATTTTCCATCATGGCTTCTGGGCCACAAAGGTAATATTCAGCGGCTTGTATATTTTCCAATTCAAATTGGGTTAAAAAACGAGCAATATTTTCTTTGCTTATTCTTTCTGTTTTCCCATTCCAAGTACTTTCAGGTTTGCTGAGCGTATGTATCGCATTGAATTGCTCATTTTTTAATGCAGCAATAGCATTTTTTAAAATAATGCTGCCTTCAGTGCGGTTTGCCAATAACAGGTTTACTTTGCTTTCAGGTTCTTGGCTTAATATTGTTTTTGCCATTGAAAACAAGGGGGTTATCCCACTTCCAGCTGCAATTAAAACAATATTTCTTTTTTGTTGAGTTGGCACGATGGTGAAATTCCCTAAAGGTGGCAAAGCTGAAATTTGCATCCCTTCATAAGCATTCAAATTTAAATAGTTGGAAACAAGACCTCCAGCTATTTTTTTTACCGTAATGCTAGGGTTTTGATCTGTATATGGACTGGAAGAAAAGGAATAGGATCTTTTTACTTCTTCTCCTTTGATGTTTAAAATTAAAGTTAAAAATTGCCCGGATTGGTAGATGAAGTTTTCTGGTTTTTCAAATTGAATGGTAATCGCATCAGGTGTTTCTTGTTGAATTGCTGCAATTTTCAAAGTAATTGTGTTGCTCATAGAAATGTGGTTTTATGAATAAAGAAGCTCAGAAAAATTTGCTTTGCCTATTTTGATGTTTGATTCTTTAGTCAATGATTTGATATTCGGTTTCGAAATTAGTTAATTAATGTGGAATTATCTATGCAAAGATGTGCAAAATCAAGTTACTTAGGTTGCCATTGAAAATCGTTTGAAATAAGTAGTTGAATAATCATTTTTAGGACTGCATGATATTTATACGTCTGCTATTTTTATTTTGCTCAAAAGCTCGGTTTTGTTCATGTCTGAATCACTTCCATAGGCGTCAATTACCAATCCTTTTTCACCAGAATCGGCTTCAATAGCATAAATAACGGCATTGTCAGAGGGGTTACTGCAACCTTCGAAACGGTGGTATTCCACTATTTTGAATTTGTTCGGGTCATTAGTTTGATCCATTAAATCCAAAATATCATCTTTGACATATCCTTTTTTTTGTAGTTTGTTGACTGCTTCAAAAAGTGTTGAATATTTTTGGTTAGAATTCATGGTATTGTAATTAAACAGTATGATTAAAATAGTTGAAGGATGTCTTAAAAAGTTTAAGCAATTGATAGTATAATCTTGGCATTAATTTATTACAGCTTAAAAATAAATTACTCAACACAATAGCGTTTGTTTTATAGAATTATTGTTTAAACTGTTATTTAACTCAATTATTTTTCTAATAGATTTATCCTTTTGAAATTAAATTCCTTGATATCATTCATCATTTAATAGTGCTTGTTTATAAGTGTCTAAAGCCCTATTTCTGGCGAATGTATGCTCTACTATTGGTGGTAAATAATTGGGATGATAGTTTGGTATCCATTTCTTGATATAGACCAAATCAGCGTCAAATTTTTTGGTTTGCTCCGCAGGATTGAATATTCTGAAATAGGGTGCCGAGTCACAACCACTACCAGCCGACCACTGCCAATTGCCATTGTTGGAAGACAATTCATAATCCAATAGTTTTTCTGCAAAATAGGCTTCTCCCCACCTCCAGTCTATCAGCAAATGTTTGGTAAGAAAGCTGGCTACTACCATCCTTACACGGTTGTGCATCAGTCCGGTTTGGTTGAGTTCGCGCATTCCAGCATCTACAATGGCATATCCTGTTTCGCCAGCGCACCATTTTTTAAATTCAGCTTCGTTGTTACGCCACTGAATCCTGTCGTATTTTTTCTTGAAACTGTTTTTGACCACATGTGGGAATTGGAACAGGATCATCATGAAAAATTCTCTCCATATCAATTCATTCAACCAGGTTTCATTTAAACTTAAAGCTGTTTTCACAAGAGACCTGATGCTCAACGTTCCAAATCGTAGCTGTACGCTCAACTGACTGGTGCCATGTATTGCAGGGAAATTGCGTGTCAGGTGGTAATGCTGGATGGTGGCGGTATTCACAAATTCTGTGGAAGTTGTGGTAGCTGTATTTTCAAAACCTATTTCAGCTAAAGTTGGTGTATGGAATGGTTGTGTTTTGTACAAATGATGCAGCAGGTTTTCACTTGGAAATTCCTGTAGTTTTGCTGCATTTAAGTGTTGTTTCCAAATTTTAGAATACGGGGTAAAAATGGTATAAGGATTTCCATCTGCTTTCATGATTTCTGATTTTTCAAAAATCACCTGATCCTTATAACTTGTAAAAAGGATGTTTTGAGACTGAAGCCAATTGGAAATGGCCAAGTCTCTGTGGATGGCTTTTGGTTCATAGTCATGATTGGTAATGACTTCTGTCACCTTATATTTTTCGCAAATTGTTTTGATGGCATTTAATGGATCATCTTTTAAGATATACATTGATGATCCAAGGGTATTAAAATGCTCCTGTAATTGCGTAATTTTTTGATGGATAAAACTTACCCGTTTGTCTTTCTTATTGGATAATTTACCAAGGATGGTGTCGTCAAATATAAATATAGGAAGTACTGCGGTTGATTTTTTCAGGGCTTCATACAGGCCGTGATTGTCGTGAAAACGCAGGTCTCTTCTAAACCAAAAAAGGATGATATTATTATTTGGATGTGTTGGCATTTTAGTAGTATTGGTTTAGCGTTAAGTGTGTTCAAGAGGGTGTGCCATCAGTGAAATTACCATGGATTTCACCCAGGTTTATGCATGTTTTTGGTTACTTTTTCAATATGGCTTCGCCAATAGTCAAATCTGCTGGTGTGGTAATTTTGATGTTGTCATTACTTCCATCTGTTAGGTATATTTTTGCCCCCATACCTTCAGCCACGCTGGCATCATCTGTAAAAGTAGTTTTTTCGGTTTGTTCGTAGGCTTTTTTCAGGAAATTCACTTCAAAACATTGAGGTGTTTGTATTAACCTGAAAAGTGTTCTGTCAACGGCTTTGTTTTCATTGTCTTTAATTTCCCTGATTGAATCTTGAAGGGGAATGGCGACTACCGCATTGCCTTTCTCTTTGGCCGTTGCGAAAGCGCCACGAATAATGTCGGCACTCACAAAAGGTCTAACGGCATCATGAATGGCCACAATGCCATTTTCTTCGATGGCAGCTAAGCCATTTTTTACAGATTCGAAGCGGCTATTTCCTCCATTCACAATGCGGATTGAAACTTCAAACTGATGTTTGATGCACAAATTTTTCCAGTATTCTTTTTGAAGTTCAGGCAATACCAAAATCAATTCATCCACCTCATGTTGAAATTTCAACAAAGTATGCATTAAAATTGGCTTTTCGGCCAATAGCAAAAATTGTTTTGGCATTTCTGTACCCATTCGTTTTCCTGATCCTCCTGCAACAATGACGGCAAATTTTTTCATACATGAACGGGTTTCTGAGCCAAGATAAGGGACAGTTTTTAAATTTCCTTAAAATTGCGCATTAGTTTTTATTTTAAGTAAAATTTCAGCGGTAAAATCATTCATTTTAGAAAATGCAAACCATTTTTTCCTAAATCTTTCAAGGAGGCACCAATATGGTACGATTCTTTTTCGTCTACAATTAAAAAACGGTCATGTACATTTTTAAATATATTGATCTCTACAGGTGGATATTGGAGGTTATATTTGTCGAGGTCCAACTGTAATTGCTTGTCAATTTTTTGTGTATAAATCTGTGCTTTTGCCGTTGGGTTTCGTTTTGTCAACAAGGTCAATACAATGTCATCTATGTAATTGTCAATCAAAATAATGCTGTGATTTGCAGCCCTAATAATTCCTGTAACAAATATATAGGCATCAAATACTTGTCCGTCATAAAATATTCCTTGTTGCGGTGTTGTATCCCTGTTTTCTAAAGCTTTAAATACGCGCTCAAACTTTTGGTCATTCTCCAGTTGATTTCGCTCCATATTTGAAAGACGTAAATCTATTAAAGCATGTGGAATTAACTGCTTTCGCATGGCTACAAAAGCATTCATAATTTGAATACTCACTTTTACAGCGATATCGCTACGTAGTACTGCAGAAAGCATTGCAATTCCCTGTTCAGTGAATGCAAAAGGATTAGTAGGTGAATATTTAATGTTTTTTTAGGCGGTCGCAATTTGCGACCAGCTCAGTCTTTTCATTATTTGACAATTGAAATCGATAATTTTCAGGAAACCTATCAATATTTCGTCTTACTTGCTCATTTAATCGTTTGGTTTCAACACAGTATCTCTCCGCCAAATCATTATCAATCATTACTTGATTTCCCCTAATTGAAAAAATTCTATTCTCAATTTCTATACTACTGATATTTAAATCCATATTTATTATTAAAAAAAATTAGACACTAGGAATAACATTAAACTAAAAAGTTTATGCTGACAATTTAGGTATAAAAATATTTATTTACATCAAAAAAGCTCTTCCCAAAGATAGAGAAGAGCTTTAATGAATTTTGAAATGCTTTTGTTTTTTAGATAATCAACATGGCATCACCATAACTTAAGAAACGGTAGTTTTCTTTCATCGCTTCTTGGTAGGCTTTCATGATCAAATCAAATCCACCAAATGCACAAGCCATCATCAACAGGGTTGACTCTGGAGTATGGAAATTGGTTAACAATGCGTTAGCAATTTTGAATTCGTAAGGAGGAAAAATAAATTTATCTGTCCAAGCTTCAGTGGCTTTACGCCTGTTGCTTGCAGATACTGACGATTCGATACTTCTCATCGCAGTTGTTCCTACCGCACAAACTCTTTTTTTCTCGTCCAAAGCTTTGTTAACGATTACAGCAGTTTCTTCATAGATCCTGAAATTTTCAGAATCCATTTTGTGTTTCGTTAAGTCTTCAACATCAACTGGTCTGAATGAACCAAGTCCAACATGCAAGGTAATTGCAGGCATTTCCACACCTTTAATTTCCATACGTTTCATCAGTTGTTGGGTAAAATGTATCCCCGCTGAAGGAGCAGCCACCGCACCAATATGTTTGGCATAAACCGTTTGGTAACGGACACGGTCTTCAGGTTCTGCTTTTCTTTTGATGTATTTTGGTAGCGGGGTTTCCCCCAAAGTGTCAATCACTTTGTTGAATTCATCGTCGGTTCCGTCAAATAAAAACCTGATGGTACGTCCTCTTGAAGTGGTATTGTCAATGACTTCAGCAACCAGGTCGCTATCGCC
>CALPQG020000157.1 GCA_943325655.2 Bifidobacterium breve
GGAATGGACCACTGCCACTAAACTATTGGCCATTGTTGCCAATGTGAGGGGTGCGGAACAAGCAGTAGCCTTTGATAAAATTACTTATTTAGGTTTCCCCCTATCCATTTCTGAAACCTTTCAACAACGTAATACCAACGCCTCTATTGCTGAAGCGTTACAAACAATAGCCACCATTCAAGAGCTGTGTTTAAAACACCATAAAACCTTGGTCGTGTACCTTTCTATGAGTTTTGGCAATCCTTATGGTGACGATTACAGTGTACAATATTTGGTGGATTTTACAGCCAAACTGGCTAGATTGGGCGTTCAGATTGTCGCTCCTTCGGACACGGTAGGTTCATCAACGCCTATATTGATCAAGAATGTTTTTGAAATGTTAATTCCTGCCTTTCCTGAAATTAATTTTGGAGCACATTTACATGCTACCCCTGATACCCATTTGGAGAAACTTGAAGCCGCAGTAGAAGCAGGTTGTCGAAGATTTGATGGTGCCATTCGAGGTTTCGGTGGTTGTCCGATGGCAAGTGATGCATTAACAGGCAACATTTCTACTGAACATATTATTGACTATTTTGAAAATAAAAATGTAGCTTTGGGAATTAATCAACACGCATTTCAACAAGCCTACGATTTGTCGGCAAAGGTATTTCAATATGAGTAAAATTCAAGTAGATATATTTATTCCTTGTTTCATCGATCAGATGTATCCTGAAACAGGTTTTAATATGGTAAAAATTTTGGAAGCACTTGGTTGCGAGGTATTTTACAATGCTGAACAAACCTGTTGTGGTCAACCAGCTTACAATGCAGGTTTCTTTGACGATGCTACAGAAGTTGCCACGAAATTTTTAAATGAATTCAAAAACGAAAAAAGATACATCGTCACTCCTTCCGGTTCTTGCACGGGAATGTTGAAAAATGGTTATTCAACCTTGATGAAACAAACCCCAAACTTACACCAATGTAGGTTGATGCAAAAAACGGTTTATGAGTTCACCCAGTTTATCACTGAAATACTTAAAGTGGATAAAATCCCGGGGGCAAAATTAAATGCCAAAGGAACTTACCACGATGCTTGCAGTGCTTTGAGAGAATGTGGCATCAAAGCAGGTCCAAGAACTTTACTGAGCAATGTAGAAGGCTTGGAGATGGTGGAGATGAATGATGTAGAAACCTGTTGTGGTTTTGGTGGAACATTTTCGGTGAAATACGAACCCATTTCTGTAGCCATGGCCGAACAAAAAGTAAACAATGCACTAGACACTGAAGCTGAATACCTTATATCCACAGACACTTCCTGTTTGATGCATTTAGAAGGCTATATGCAAAAACAAGGGAAGAAAATTAAAGTAATGCATATTGTAGACGTTTTAGCTTCAGGTTGGTAATATGAATAATGATAACCAAGCGTTCTTAACGCAATTGTTTGAGGAAGACATTTATTTAATTCTTAAAGATGATGTAAATCATCTTGAAGAGAACGCAGTTGCTGAAATAAAAACAAATCCTGTTGCCCTACCAGAAAAGAAAGTTGAAGCCGTCGAATCATTGACGGTGGTAAATTTCTTGGGCCAAAACAAAAAACAAATTTTAATCATTTTATCCAATCAGGGAAATGACATTTGTACTGCTTCCAACCTTGACTTTTTAACCAAAATATTGAATGCCATCAAACTATCTTTAGACGATGTGGCACTCATCAATGAAAGTGGATTTGACAGTAAAAAACACCTTTTACCTCCTTATCAACAATTGGTTAGTTTCGGTGCAGCATCTTTCTTAACGGCTCAATCAATGGCTACACCTACAGCTAAATACATGACGAGCAAAACATTATTACATGCCGACAGTATTGAAATGGTTCAGGCTGACGTGACCTTAAAAAAACAATTGTGGGGAGCATTGCAACAAATGTTTTTATAATTTTCATTAAAATATTTTGTATTTCATTTTCGTTTTTTACCTTTGGGTAATTGTTTAAGTAAATTCTTTTTAATGTCATTCTTTAAATAACTGGTATCAACAACCGTTCAAGATTAAAAAAAATCATTTACTTATTTTAGATTTTAAAAAACCAATAATCAAATTTAATATTTACTTTTATAATGCTTTTTTACTATGAAAAAAATCTTCTACAAAGTATTCGTTTGTTCTTTTTTAGACATTGCTGCTTTTTTATTTTGCTACAATTCACAAGCCCAAGTAGTTATCAATGAAGTATATTACAATCCCGCCAGTGGACTTGCGGGAGATGCCAATGGTGATGGCATCAGAAGTGCTTCTCAGGATGAGTTTGTAGAAATGGTCAACACCTCCGCCAATACCATCAATATTTCAGCCTGGACGTTGGCTGATGCAGATGGCATTTGTTTCACTTTTCCTGCCAACACCAATTTATTACCACACCAGGCAGTGCTTGTTTTTGGAGGCGGACAACCCTCCGGAGAATTTGGAAACGCGCAGGTATTTATCAAAAGTTTAGGGCTAAACAATGCGGACAATTCAGTCATACTTCGCAACAGTACTGCTCAAAAAATAGACAGTATGGCCTACAAAACCAATGATGGGGTAGGTTGCTCACTTACTAAAAGTCCAGACCTCACAGGAAATTTTGAAGCATTTTCAAAAATAGGAAACGGCAATATATTATTCTCACCAGGTCAAACTACAGATTTACAACCCTTTGTTTCCAACTACACGGATATTGAAAATGAATGGAGTACTACCAGTTTTAAATTTTATCCCAATCCCGTTTCAGGAAGCCTGTTTTATGATTATGAAGAAGATCATTTGTTGAAATTTAGCCTGGTAGATATTTACGGAAAAGTGGAAAATCTACATTACGATGCCACCAAAATTCTCCTTCCATCATCACTTTCATCCGGAATATACTGGCTAAAAGTGGACACCTCAAAAGGAGTCATTATTCGTAAAATATTTTTACTTTAAAACAAATAAAAAATCGATGCCTACAAATAAAGTGAAGGCATCGATTTTTTACTTTAAGGTCGACGAGGTTTGAAACCTCGTCGACCTCGCACTACTTACATTTAGCCAATTCTAGTTTTACAAAATCCATCAATTCTTTGATGTAAGGAGCCGAAAAATCAAATTTGATTCCTGCAGTTTCATATACATTTTTAATGGATTTTGAATAACCCAGACTTAAAGCATTCATGTAATTTTTCAATCCTTTCTCTGGATTTTCTTTGTAGTTTTTCCAAACTGCAATTGCGCCTAATTGTGCCATTCCGTATTCAATATAATAAAACGGCACTTCATAAATATGCAATTGTTTTTGCCAAATGTTGTCTTTGTATTTTTGCAAGCCGTCCCAGTCTACTACTTTTGATGCAAAACGAGAATATGTTTCATTCCAAGCTTTGGTGCGATCTTCATGCGTATGGGTTGGATTTTCATACAGCCAATGTTGGAATTTATCAATCGTAGCCACCCATGGAAGCGTATCCATAATATGTTCTAAATGTTCTGATTTAGCACGTTTCAAATCTGCTTCGTTAGGAAAAAACAAATCCCAATGGTCCATAGTAATCAACTCCATAGACATGGAAGCCAGTTCGGCAATTTCAGAGGTTAGTCCCCTATAAGTATTTAAAGGCAATGGAATGGTTAAAAAAGATTGTGCCGCATGTCCACCTTCATGGATCATGGTAATAAGGTCCTGAAGCGTAGAAGTGGCATTCATGAAAATAAACGGAACGCCAATTTCATCCAAAGGATAGTTGTATCCGCCTGGTGATTTTCCTTTTCTAGATTCTAAATCCAAATGTCCCATGGCCTTCATGGTTTTAAGACAATTGCCCAAATAAGGATGTAACCTATCGAAACAAGCAATGGTTTTTTCCAGTAAATCTTCTCCTGAAGTAAAAGGAACCAAGGCGGGTAAATTATGACTATCCACCGCCAAATCCCAGGGTCTTAAAGCATCCAACTGTAAGGAGTCTTGTCTTTCCAGAGACAATTGGTTTAAAAGAGGAACTACTTCCTGCGCTATGGCTTCATGAAAAGTAAAGCAATCTTCCGGAGTATAGTCATATCGCCCCATGGCGGCAAACATATAGTCTCTGTAGTTTTCAAAACCTGCATTTTGCCCTACTTGATCTCTTAGGCCAATCAACAAAGTCAATAAATCATCCAAGGCTATTTTGTCCTGAAGTCTTCTTTCCTGAATAAGCCTGTAAATTTTCTCACGCAAACCGCTGTCGATTGATTGCAATTGCACTCCAGCTTGCTGTAAGGTAAGTTCTTCGCCTTCAATAGTAAGCGTCATGGCACCAGAAATTTTGCCATACGTTTGTTGCTCCGTCTGCATCTCCGTAAAAAGAGGAATGTTTTCTTCCCTAAAAATCTGTGCATTGGTTTGCATTTTTTTTCGAAGCAATTCAAATCCTTTTCCTTCCAATTGTGCCAAATAAGGTAGTGCCAGCACTTTCTTATCCAACTCATTGGCTATAGGGGAAATATGAGGGTCAATTTCAGCAATGAAATAATTAAAACTGTCTCTATATTCCTCATTTTCAGTATAACAAGTCATTTTAATATACCTCCAACCGGCATCTTCCTCCAAAGCAGATTCTAATTCACTCCTATCGAGTAACCACTGGTTGAGCGATTCTTTGCTATCAATTGCTCTTGCCAGCAAAAGTTTGAAATAGGGTTCTATATTCTCCCAAACAGTTACCTTAAAATCTTCTTTAAGAAATGTTCTTTTTCTCCTTACAGGAATGGTAATTGCAGTCATCTTTACTATTTGTTATAGATTGAATATATTATGCTAAAAACATGGCTCATGACTTTCATGGCTCTTCATGGCTCTTCCGAATTTGCAATTCGGAAGTACTATCGTAGGATTTGTAATCCGACCCCTTCACTATATAAACGGATTGCAAATCCTGCGATACGGATTCGACAATGCAATTGTCGAATAGCACAATTGTCGAATAGCACAATATCATTTAAGCTAATTCGGCTTGATAATCTTTTCGTATTTACTGGCTTTTGTAGGATCTACGGTTCTTAAAATGTCGTAAGCTTTTTGTTTTTCTTCCGTGGTTCCTTCACTAAAAATTCCGATGAGTTCATTCTCTTTGGCGTTAAAAAATGCACGTATCAAAATTGTGGCGGGTTTAATGTCATTTACTTTTTTGATTTTAGCCAATACGTCTAAAATTTTAGTTCTTGCAGCTACAGGATCTTTCTCAAATTCATCTAAAGCCAAACGGTGGTAGGTATAAGCACCTTCTCTTATAGGTTGCATTTGGGCATTATTCAAATTTTCACATAACCAATATCGGTTTTGTTGGTTTTGAAAAGCTTGCCATCCAGCATCAGGAGCTGCTTGTGCACCATTTACAATTTTCTGCGCTTTTTCAAAATGTGGATTCCCGCCAAATTTCGAAAAACTATCATAATCAATTCCTAAAAAAATATACGCATAATAAGCACAAAGCGCCGTTAAGTTATCTGTATAGGAATTGTCATTGTAAATCATTTGTTGCCCGGGAAGGTAGGTAAAATCAAAGTTCTGGTCAATATAATTGAGCAACAAAGATTCATAAGTGGTCCCAAAAACTGGTCGGGAACATTGAATCTGCGCATTTGCTTTGTATGCATACAGAACGGGAGATTCCGTGATATTAATCATGATGTTGCAAATAATTTTTTCACTTTCACGAAATTGATCATTCGTCCACTTATTACTTGTAGAATTGATAAACTGTGAAATCGCATTTTGCATTTCTGCCACGTATGCTTTGTCCAAAGACGAGCCTGTTGCGGTACTTTTCAATTGCTCTGTACTTATAATAACAGTACATTTTAATTCCTGAGCTAGCGCATGGAATGCCGAAGAGATGATAAATACCAGTAAAATTATTCTTTTAAAACAAACCATTTATTTACCGTTTGAAATCACAAAATTGATAATGGAGGAAGCCAACTCCTTTTTAGAAGTTAACGGAAAAGCGAGTATCTTATTATTTTTACTAAAAATGGTCACCTTGTTGGTATCGTGACCAAAGCCTGCACCGTCGTCATTCAGCGAATTCAATACGATAAAGTCTAAGTTTTTACGCACCATTTTACTTTTAGCATTGGCTTCTTCGTCGTTGGTTTCGAGTGCAAATCCAACCAGCGTTTGGTGTTCCTTTTTTTGTTTGCCCAATTCAAAAGCAATGTCCTTGGTTTTAACCAATTCCAACGTAAGCGTATTCTCGAGTTTTTTAATTTTTTGATTTGCTTTTTGCAATGGGGTATAATCTGCTACTGCGGCTGCAAAAATTACCAGGTTAGCGGCTGCAAAATGTGCTGACATGGCAACAAACATTTCTTCGGCCGACAATACATTTACCACTTCAATATTTTTACTTTCAATCTTCAATTGCGTAGGACCAGCAACCAGGGTAACCTCCGCTCCTCTTTTTGCCAATGTTTCCGCCAATGCGAATCCCATTTTGCCCGTTGAA
>CALPQG020000158.1 GCA_943325655.2 Bifidobacterium breve
CCTGTGTCATATATTTGTCTGGATAGTACTCAAGAGTCACTTATTAACAATAATTCTTTTAAATGGGAGAAAGGAACCAATACAAGTTGGGAGGTATGTAATGAATATATAACAAATGGGTACGGAAGTCAGGATTTTATCCCAAATACTTTATTGAGAATTTATACAACTATGGGTGTTGAAGTGTCGGAAAAAAATATTACAAATGGTGTGTACATTTATATATATAGTGACGGTAGCCGAAAAAAAATATTAAAATAAATGATTGTAGTGAAATTTAAATATCTATGTCTTCTAGGTTGTTGTATTGTTTTGACCATAAAAGTATACGGGCAAAAGAAAATCAATGTGGATACACTTTTAAAATTTCAAATTGAAAATATTGAAGCAGAAGAATCCATCAACAAGCATTTTAAAAGACCCAATTCAAATTCACTTTTATCTCGAAAAGAAGCGTTAATAAAGAAATATAAGAATAAGTTTAAAAAAAGGATTTCTTATCATCATAGAATTGCTGAAAATGGCACTTCAACTTTTTATTTTACGAGTGCAGTTCCAAATGATCCAATATACACCTCTCAAATAAGCGCGTTGGGGTATTCTCATCAAGTTAAGAGAGGAATTAATATATTAATTAGAGAACATGGGCAATTTATAGTATTGAATTATGACCTATATGAAGACGCATCTCTTATGACTACTTTTATAGCTAGATTGAAAGAATTATGTGTTCAAAAGTTGTTTTTTGCACTTGTTGTGGATAGAAATTTTGAAATTTTACCTGCATTAGATAAACAAGCAATTCGAGATTTAGGCTTTATCCAATTGGCTGATTTAACAAATGGAGAAGCATATGTAGGATATTTACATAGAGGTTTTATAAAAGAAACAACTTCTACAAGTAGTTTGTCAATTACTTATAGTGATGAAATAAGTAAAATTATTCAACCGCAAAGAGATATTGATTCCAATGCAGTTGATGCCAATCGATTTATAGCCCATGCTGGAGGCACGATAGAAGGCCATACCTATACGAATACCCTAAATGCATTGGATTCTTCTTATTATAAGGGTTTTAAATTATATGAGTTAGATATTTGTGAAACAATTGATAGTCATTTTGTTGCCACACATGATTGGGATACATGGGCGTTACAAACAGGTTTTCAAGGTAGTTTACCTCCTACTTTAGCTGAATACAACAGTTTGAAAATATTTGGAAAATATGCCCCCATAGATATGGATCACATTAATTTATGGTTTAAAAATCATCCCGATGCCATTTTGGTTTCAGATAAAGTTAATGAACCGTCGAAGTTTGCGTCCCAATTTGTAGATAAAAGCAGGTTAATTATGGAGTTGTTTACCCTTGATGCTGTAAAAGAAGGTTTGGCTACAGGAATAAAATCAGCGATGCCTTCAGAAGTGGTGATAGGTGAAATTAATGGTGATTTAAATTTATTGATTCAATTGGGAGTTAAAAATATAGCAATTTCAAGATGGAGCATTATTGATGATAATGCGTTGTTTTTAAATGGGTTAAAAGCCAATAATATCAATGCATATATTTATCTGGTTTTTGATGAAGCGATAGAAGTAACCAACAATATGTATTATGTTTTTGGGATTTATGCTGACAATTGGAAGTATTTTAAAAAATAGATTGTGTGTGTTTTTTAATACATATATAAACTAGAGTTCTATTTTTTTAAGATATACCATCCACAATTTGAAGTGTCTAATGGGAGTGAATTGTCTATAAATACTGTTTGATAGTTTTGTTTATTGTGCGGTATTAGATGACCAAGTTGGTATATTATTTTGATAGATAACTAAATTGCCATCATCCTGTAAAATTAAAAATGAATTGGGTTTATTGGCTGTGTTTGATGCCCAGAACGGAGTGGAATTTTGACCATATAATACCAGGTTTCCATCTTCTTGCATGATAAGATTTACAATCCCTTTTTCAGGAGTATATGTTGCCCAAGTGTGTTTGTTTTCATTGTTATATAAAACCAAGTTTCCATCATTTTGTAAGATTAGCTTATATTGATTGTTAGCTGAACTTAAATAGTCTCCAGGCAATAAACTCATTCCTTTTTCTAGTTTGTTTCCTTTGGTGGGCACACTGAAAGGGAAATTATTTTTGATATTGGTTTTATAAGTAAGGAGATTTTCGTTTAAGAAATTGTAGGCAATATCTTTACTTTTATTGGCTAGGTGGTAGTTCTTTTGCAAGTATTCTCCTAAAAATGAAGCAATTTTTTGTGCTCCTAAATGATTTAAATGACCGTTGATTTCAGAATCATTGGCTACATCGGTTGAATAGATTAGGCCTGCAGCTTTGAAGTTTTTTTCTTTGTTGAAATTAATGAATGGAATTCCATTTTTATTGGAGAGCAATTCAATGGCATTTATTTTTTTTAGCAAATCTATTTTGCTGCTTAAGTGTGGAATTGAAACAAATATTAATTTAATTTTTTCTTGTTTGGCATAAGCAATAATTCTTTCAAAATAAGATACTTCTGTTTTTGTTAATGAAGCAATAGTATTACAGTCATTAAATACATGTTCTTGATTTTTTTTGTCAAAATTTACAAAATGTCCCCTTTCAATATTGTGGTAGTGGAAATTAAAATCTGTCGAATCAAGTTTTCGGGTATGGTATAAATGCAAAGGGAAATAATAATCCATTTTTTTATGCAAACTGTCTAGGTTTGGATTGCTGTTTATCATTTCAATCTTGTTCCATGAAAAAGGAAACATATTGGCGATTCTGTTGGTCAAAGCATTTGCATCATTTTCATCACAAATTCTCCACACATCAATAACCATTACTTTAGGTTGATGGTATTTAAGCATTTCCTTCAAAAGAAAATAAGAATGCTTTAAATCCAAACCAAGTACCGTATAATTAATAGCCGGGATACCATACTTTTCCCAAATTGTATTTGGGTCGATACCCCATTCCACATGAGAGCTACCTATGAAAATAACATCTAAAGTGTTCGGATTTTCATAATACGGAGCCTGTCCACATCTATAAAATATTTCATTTTTGGGAATGAATATAGTAGTTAAAACAACTGTACTATAACTCAAAAGGGCTATAAACAAGCATGTTTTTGCAATTGTCATCAAAATTTTCATGGTTACCTAAAATTGAAAATATATAAATTGAGATGCATCATAGTTGTTACCATATATTCCATATACCAAAATACTTAAAATAGAGAGGATGCAAATTGCCCATTGAATAGGAAGCCATAAGTTCATGATAAATTGTCTAATGGATATTTTTGTTTGGATAAAATTTACACCAATTAATAATACAATGAGTAACAATGAAATTCTAAATTCAAATATATCCAATCCCATTTTATATAAATTTTCAGTAAATAATACTTCGAAGTTGGTTACAAAAAGGTTTTTATATATAAACAAAGCATCATTGAAATTGTTGGCCCTAAAAAATATCCAAGCCAAATTTACCAATATAAAAGTTGTAAGAATATTGAAGATTTTTAAACTGAAGCCCTGTCTAATGATTTGAAGTTTATCGATTATTATATTGGTATATTTTTTAGAAATCATGGCCAACACTTGGTAAAAACCATGTAGGCCACCCCAAATAAGAAAAGTAAGGTTGGCACCGTGCCAAAGACCACTTACCAAAAATACAACCATGATATTCCTGTAAGTTTGTATTTTGCCATTTCTGCTTCCTCCTAAAGGGAAATATAAATAATCTTTAAACCAGGTGGAAAGTGAAATGTGCCACCTTCTCCAGAATTCTTTAATAGAAGTAGCAAAATAAGGTTTGTTGAAATTGTCAATCAGGTTAATTCCCATGATTTGGGACGCACCTTTTGCAATATCAGTATAGGCAGAAAAATCGCACAAAATTTGGAAACTAAAGAATACTGTAGCAATTACAAATTGAAATCCTTGATAATGATTGACATCATTATAGACGGTATTTACTAAGATAGATAAGCGGTCGGCAATCATTAATTTTTGAAATATTCCCCATAATATCAGTAATAATCCTGACCAAACTCTTTGTATATCAAATTTATGCGCCTCATAAAATTGTGGTAGTAATTGGGATGCCCTTACGATTGGTCCGGCCACTAATAAAGGAAAAAAGGAAACAAATAAAGCATATTTAATAAAATTTTTCTCGGGTTTATAATCTCCTCTAAATACATCAATGATATAACCCAAAGCATGAAAAGTATAGAATGAAATTCCAACAGGTAAAATCAAATCAAAATTATTCATTTTCCAACTCATTCCTAATGAGTTCCATACGTACTGAAAAGATTCATTAAAAAAATTAAAGTATTTGAAGAAAAATAAGATGAGTAAATTAATACATAGGCCAGCAATTACGATTGTTTTTTCAATGTTTTTTCTAGACGTATCACCTGATTTAGAATTTCGGATTGAATCTATGAAAATTCCACAGAGGTACGTAATAAATGTAGATGTGAGCATCAATAACGCATACACAGGGTTCCAACACATATAAAAATAATAACTTGAAACCAATAGCCAAACCCATCTTAATTTAAGGGGAAGGCAATAATAACAAAGCACGACAAAAGGGAAGAAACAAAGAAAATGAACTGACGTAAAATTCATTGATTTGAATTAATTAAGTTTTTCAAAAGTAAAGATTTTACTAATAATAATTTAAATAGTAAAGAAATAATTTGATTTAATTAAATTTGTTATTCATCAACAATAAATATTATGTTTCCCGTAATTCAGCTCATTATATTAGTTCTATTTTCAATACTTATTCTTTCGTTTATTAAAAGTAAAATTAGTAAAACGATTTTACTTGTTTTTTTTTCGGTTTTTATTTCAGCTCAGTATGTTTCACTTATACTAGGGGGGAATTTAATAGATTATAAATTTTATCAGCATTTAAATTTTGAAACAATATGGGCGGTTAAATTTGTATTTATTTGGCAAACTTTAAAAATTGTTGCTTTTGGGATATTTGTATTTTTTTTCTTAAAATATATTTCATCCCATCAGTATGTAATTTCTTTAAGGATTTATATAAGAGCTGGGATACCAATTCTTTGTTTTGTTCCTCTTTGTTTACAAAATGGCATTTTTTATAATATTTTTGAAATATATAAATTAGAAAATACACATGTGAACAATAATTTTAACCAATCAATCAATACAATTTCTGGCAGTAAAAAAAAGTATGTTATAAGTACTGATTTAAAAATTGAAGAAGATCCCCTTATTTCTATTGATAAGCCTAAACAGAAAAAAAATATTATTGTCATTTCTATGGAATCCCTGGAAAAGGCTTACCTGAGTGATGAATTAGCCCACTTAACACCGAATTTAAGGAGAATGGCTAAAGAAATGACTTTTTATACCATGAAAATGGGGCCAGGAAGTGATTGGACCGCTGGATCTATTTATACTGAAATGACAGGATTTCCTTCATTTTTTAAAAATCAAGATAATGAAATTTTTCAAGGAGCTACATCTACTAAAATTTCCAGTATTGGTCATATATTACAAAAGGCAGGTTATGATTTAACGTATGCAATGGCTTCGTCCGATTTTGGTGGGATTAAAGATATGTTAACAGTAAACAAGTTTAAGGTTTTGAGTGATGCTGATTTTTCTAAAAAGAATGTTATCGCTCAATGGGGAACTTATGATAAAGATTTGTTTAGGGAAGTAAAAAAACTAATTAAAAAGAAAAGTAAAGGGGAAAAACCATTTGGTGTTTTTATGTCAACAATTTCTACCCATCCTCCAGATGGTGTTTATGATCAACGTATGGAAAAATTAATTCCAAAACAAAAGACCAATCTTGAATTTATGGTTGCAGCAACAGATTATTTTATACATGATCTTATGTTATTTTTGAAAAATGAAAAATTATTGGACAATACAGTTATCTATCTATTTCCAGATCATTTGTTAATGGGTACAGAATCAGACGTAATCAATAGATTTCCTAAAGATAGAAGTTTGTTTTTATTAACCAATGCACCTAAAAGTGTACTAAGTTATCCTACAACTTCGGTTATTTATCAAATTGATATTCCAAAAATTATTTTAGAAGGAGCGGAAGTTAAACACAATGGGGTGTTTTTTACAGATCTAATTGCAGGTAAAAATAAGTTGAAATACATTGATGAACACAAAGCTGAAATATTAGCCATTAATGAATCCTCACTAGTTAGAAGAAAAAACATTTTTTTTACAGGACAAAAAATTTTAATAAATTCAATGGTTTTTTCCAACGCTAAGGCATATAATTTCATTATACAAAAAGATGGCAATTTAGTAATTTATAAAGATGTTACCATTCCAATATGGGAATCAAATACAGCAGGAACCCCTGCTTCAATACTTGAATTAACCAAAGATGGAAATTTGGTTTTAAAAGATAATAAAAATATTATATACTGGTCTACCAATACC
>CALPQG020000159.1 GCA_943325655.2 Bifidobacterium breve
GCTACTGGTCGTGCTGAAATTGCTGATGCAGCAAATGGCGTAAAAGCACATTTGAATGCTGATTCAGAAGTGTATGCAAACCCTGCTTTGTATTTTGATGAAGTAATTGAAATCAATTTATCTGAATTGGAACCGCTTATTAACGGTCCGTTTACACCTGATTTGGCAACGCCTGTTTCTCAAATGAAAGTTGCAGCGGCTACAAATGGCTGGCCGACTAAAGTAGAATGGGGATTGATTGGCTCTTGTACAAACTCTTCGTACGAAGACTTATCCCGTGCAGCTTCGATTGCTCGTCAGGCGATTGATAAAGGTTTGGTGACCAAAGCTGAATTTGGGATCAATCCCGGTTCTGAACAAGTGCGTTACACTGCTGACCGTGATGGTTTGTTGGGCACATTTAGAGATTTAAATGCTACTATTTTCACCAATGCTTGTGGTCCATGTATAGGAATGTGGGACAGGGTTGGTGCTGAAAAAGCAGAGAAGAATACGATTATCCATTCTTTCAATAGAAACTTTGCAAAACGTGCTGATGGTAATCCAAACACCTATGCATTTGTAGCCTCACCAGAAATGGTGGCTGCTATCGCCATTGCGGGTGATTTATCATTTAATCCACTAACTGATACTTTAATCAATAACAAAGGTGAAGCGGTGAAGTTAGATCCTCCTCACGGCGTTGAACTACCGGCCAAAGGTTTTGCTGTAGAAGATGCTGGATTTCAGGCGCCAGCTGCTGATGGTAGTGGTGTGAGTGTTGCCGTTTCTCCAACCTCTAACCGTTTACAATTGTTAGCTCCATTTGCAGCCTGGGAAGGTACTGATCTTAAAGGGCTTAAATTACTGATCAAAGCAAAAGGCAAATGTACTACGGATCATATTTCTATGGCTGGTCCATGGTTGAAATACAGAGGTCATTTAGACAATATCTCTAACAACATGTTGATTGGTGCAGTGAATTTCTTCAACGAAAAAACGGATTTGGTTAAAAATCAATTGACTGGTGAGTACGGTCCTGTTCCTACTACGCAAAGGGCTTATAAAGCTGCAGGTATTGGATCGATTGTCGTGGGGGATGAAAATTATGGGGAAGGTTCTTCCAGAGAACATGCAGCCATGGAGCCACGTCACTTAGGAGTGAGGGCAGTATTGGTAAAATCATTTGCCCGTATCCACGAAACTAACCTAAAAAAACAAGGCATGTTAGCCTTGACTTTTGCTAACAAAAACGACTACAACAATATCCAGGAAGACGATACGATTGATATTTTGGGTTTAACCACCTTTACGCCAAACGTACCACTTACTTTGGTATTTACACACAAAGACGGTGCTGTGGATAAAATTGCAGCTAACCACACTTACAATGAACAACAAATTGAGTGGTTCAAAGCAGGTGGTGCCTTGAATATTATTAGGGCAAGTGTGGATGCTTAATCATGATAAGTTGATTTTTGGGGATTGATTGGATTTATATATTTAGTTGATCCCTTTAATTTAGAAACAAATAAAAAAGCGACATTCTTGAAAAAGGGTGTCGCTTTTTTTGTGCACTTTTTTTTAATTATATTTGTCTAATGTAATTATTAAAGAAAATGCATCATGAAATCAAAAATGTCATTTCAGGACTTACACCAGTTGCAAAATCAGGTACTATTATCGCAGCCCTCAGTTTCCTTGGAACAAGCAAAAATGCAAGTTCAACAATTGAAAAATCAGAGCTCATCAACAAAAAAGACGAGGCCAAACAATTAGTTAATAATTTTTCAGCTCCTGCAAATGAACTTAATATTGAATCGTATTTAACTGAAGGTGCTGAACAACAAGTTTATTTATATCATGATGGTAAATATGTTTTAAAAACCAATGATGCAATTTTTTACGAGACGTGGAAAGATTATTTAGAAAGTTTATTGTTACATAATTATTTTTTTCCTGCTACAGCTTATGAATTATTAGGCTTTATGGTAAAGGGAGACGCAATAGTAGCTTTAGTAAAACAAGCTTTTGTTTGTATTGATGAAGTAACAAACTTGGAGGATGTACGTCAATTTATGAATGATAATGGTTTTTCTATAACAAGAAATAATGATTATTTTAATGCTGATTTAAAAATTCTTATAGAAGATCTTCATGATGAAAATGTCGTTGTTAATAAAGGCGTATTATTTTTTATAGATACGGTGATTTATATTAAGAAATCATGATTGTACAACTTATTGTAACCTTAACTTGAAAATGGGTGTTGCTTTTTTTAGTGCCAGGAGATTTTCTGTGGGTAATGATTATTTTTGTTTATATGTACCTTGAGGTGATTTTTTATCATTTCCCCTATATTAGAAAAGCCATCAACTTAGTTTGATGCTCCTACAATACCTTTGCGACTTTGTTTGGTTTGCCTTTGCGGTTTGAAGAATATCTTTTTTACCGCTGATATTTTCTTTGCGTTCTCAGCGTCTCCGCGGTGCATATTTTTTTACCGTAGAGGCGCATGGGTCGCTAAGAAGGAAGCAAACCAATCTTTTACTACTGAAATAACAATACCTTTGTGTTAAAAGCTATCAATTTAATAATCCTACCATACTTTTGCGCGCTTTGCGTGTTTTCCTCATTGTGTTTTGGCGTGAATTTCAACACTTTCTCACGAGTCACTAAGTTTTACGAAAAGACGCCAAAAGGAACGTTTATCTATACAAATTATCTATTATTGCTACCCTCAGAAAATCATTTAGAGCCCTTTTTTTGTTTAGTTTTTTTATAACTTTGATTTAACTAAAAGGCAATTTTATGCATATCCATTTAGATAAAAATTTGAATACTGAACAGATTAAGGAAAAACTTGAAGCATTGTTAAAAGAAAGAAGGACTCATGCATCAATGGCTGATTTTGCTGGAAAACTAAAAGGTGTTTATGGAGACGGTTTGGCTTATCAAAAAAAAATAAGAAATGAATGGGATTAGTTTTTTAGTAGCTACTAATTTTTAAATTTGTTTTGAATAAAATATGAAAATATGACGGCTTTACATCCTCAATTTATTACAGATACTGCTGGGGAAAAACTTGTTGTGATCTCTCTTAAGGAGTATAACCTGCTGATGGAAAATTTAGAGGAATTAGAAGATATTAAGTTCTATGACAAAGCAAAAAAAGAGGATGATGGTAAACGTGTTTAATTAAGTGATTATTTGAAAAAAAGAAAGACTAAAAATGTCTAAGTATATTGTTGTTTTAACTAAAAAGTCTCAAAAGCAATTGGATAAATTGCCAGATTAAATTGTAAATCAAATTATTGAAGCATTAAGTTTACTTGAAGACAATCCTTGACCTAGTGGCTGCAAGAAGTTGAAGGGACGAGAAGGATATAGGATCAGGACAGGAGCTTACAGGATTATTTATGATATTTTAGATCAGGAACTTTTGATTGATGTGATTGCTTTGGGTCATAGAAAAGAAGTTTATGAGTAATTTTTTGGTTGTTTTTATTGTTTCCAAATTCAATGATATTAAATAAAACAACCAGGCAAATCAAAATATAATTTCGATTTACCTGGCTCAATACTCCCTAACTTATCAAAAAAAAGATAAGCAATTTCAAATTGAAAACTTATTTTAAGTTGAAAAAATGGGCTAAAAGTATGCTGAAAAACATTGAATCAATGTTTCTTATCATGTTTTTATTTCCTCAAATTCAATATCTTCAATATCTTTATATTCATTTTCTCTAATAGGAATGGCATAACCGTTGTTGTCTTTTTGAAAACAAGTACTATTGGTGATGGCTTGAGAAATGTAGAAAGAAGCCATAAAGCCCATAAATAAATCTACCATCAGCAGGGCATAAATACTCAATAAAAACCCACTACAAAATTTAATATAGCGGCTTAATTTCCAATCTTCTTCAAGTATATATTCTAAATTGTTGCTGTGAATGTTTTTTTTTGAGAATTGATTTTTCCTCGTCACATTCAACTGATTTTTGATAAGCATAATTGAAGAATTTAGTTTGCTTATCAATTCATACCATTCGTCTTTTTTTTTATTAAACAGTTGTTTTAAATCCTCATACCATAGTTTATTTAGCCATAGTACCGCTTCCTGATAAGAATTTCGGAGTGGCAGTTTTGCTAAGTTTTTGACAGAACCTTTACGAGAAAAAGTGTCGATAGCTGAAATCATCTTGATGGTTTTATGTAAAAAGTCAATTCTTGTTTTTAGGTAGTCGGCTAAGGTTTAGCCAAGAACCTGCATTGTAACATTCTATTTCCTGTTGTGCCAAATAGTTTTGGGCTTGCATGCTTCTTGTTCCAGATTTACTACAAATTACTAAGGGCGATTTTAACAGTTTGAGGTATTTTACTTTGTTTGGAATATCATGTAATGGAATGTTGATGGCTCCCAAAGCACTTCCGCCAATAAATTCTAATGGCATACGGACATCAATGACGGTACATTTTCTTTCTTTGATAATTGTTTCTAAGTCCATTTTTTTAGGTTAAATAATTTATTGTTTAAATATGTTGTTCTAAATTTTAAAAGTAATTATGTGAATAGGCTGTTTTAAGAGAAAATTTTCACCACAATTCCACCGATTATTCCTCCATGTAGCATACTATAAAATGGGTTTGATGCTATCTGACAAATGCCATCCCTACATCCCCCAAAATCATAGTAAAAATATCCTGCTATTGCCCCAATAGCAATTCCTAGAAAAATAATTTTATTGTTTTTTATAAAATTCACCTGGGTTATTGTTAACTACATGATGAAATTATGCTGAATTTAATGTAATCTCTTGTTAAGCCGTTTTTTATAATTGCTTAGCGAGGATTCAAAAATACATGGTTTTAAAAAAGTTTAAAATGATTTATATCAATAGCTTAAATGATTGTTTATCGTTGATATTTTTTTGATGAAAAATTTATAATGGTTTAACGTGAATGTTTAAGTATTATTGGCTTAACCTGTTAAAGTGAAATTAAATAATTGCTGGCAATGCTGGCAATTATGGGAAACGGATGATGCTGTTTGAGCTAATTTTCGCAGATTTTAAAGTTGAAATCTGTGAAAAGCTGCTCAATCCAATCCGCGTCTAATAGTACAATCGTATATTGTAATACACCCAACGGGTTTACTCAACAAAATATAGGTATTTGTACAAAACGATTTCAAACATTACTTCAAATCAATTCAACCGTTTCGTAGTTTTTTTTTACATTGCTTTATATTTTATGAAAGATGTCATTGATAGAAAAATACAAAGGGAAGATAATTGTTTTAATACCTGTATTCATAATGCTATTGGGTGTTGGATTGATGCTTATATTGAGCAAATTTAAAGAACCCAAACCCAAGGCTGTAGATGTTTTAGCTCCAAAGTATGTGTCTGCCTTGCCTGTTAAATACCAGTCAAGCCGTACAACTTTAATGGCTTTTGGAAAAGTGACCAGTGCCCAATCTATCAATTTGGTAGCAGAAGCTTCAGGTAGACTGATGGGAGGTAAGGTTTCCTTAAAAAAAGCCAGTCGCTTTGCTATAAATGATTTGTTGTTTAGCATAGACAATACAGATACGAAATTGAATTTGCATGCCCAAAAAAGTGATTTTATACACGCCGTTGGAGCAGCGCTTCCCGATTTTAAAATTGATTATCCGAATGCTTATCAAGCTTGGGACACTTATTGGCAAAACCTTGAGGTGGAAAAAGCATTGCCTGTATTGCCAGCCGCTACTTCAAAAAAAGAAAAGGCTTTTGTAGCTAGTCGTAAAATTACGAGCATGTATTATGCCATAAAATCAGCGGAGGAAAAATTGGCCAAGTTCAATTGTTTTGCGCCTTATGCAGGCAGTATAGCCGACCTGAAAGTAGAAGCCGGAACGGTGGTTGCGGCAGGAACTCCCATCGGTCGTATTATCAGAACAGATGAAATGGAAGCTGAAATTCCTGTTCAGGCCGATATGATTGCTTGGGTTCAAAAAGGAATGTCGGTGAGTTTGTATTCACAAGATAAAAAAATGCATTGGGAAGGTACCGTTGCCAGAATTAGTGATTTTGTAGATGGCAATTCTCAATCAGTAAATGTGTATGTAAAGGTATTTCCAAATGAACAGTACAAAATATTAGAAGGATTGTACCTGAGTGCAGAATTTAAAACGACGATGTTGCATCAAGTGATGTCGCTGAGCCGTAAAGCATTGGTCAATAATGACAAAGTTTTTGTAGTGGAGGCTGGTAAATTAAAATTGAAACAGATTACCATTCATAAATTAAATCATGATACCGTATTGTTTTCTGGCTTAAATGAAGGAGACCTTTTGGTGAATGAAAGTTTGATCAATGCCGTGGAAGGAAATGAAGTGAAAGTGAAATAATAGTGTTGAATGATGAGTGTTGAGTTTTTAGTAAAAAGATCAGCATCGTAAAGCCCTGAAAGGGCGTAATAAAACAGCAATGGACAA